>JAZOMK010000058.1:0-2477 GCA_045653985.1 Clostridia bacterium
TTCAGGATACTTTGATTTGATGTAGAACATATTGTACTCTGCATTGTGTTCACTTGACTCTGTGCAGAAATAACCAAAATTCTTAATGTACTCAAATCTTACCTTGTTGTCGAAATCAGGATCATCAATTTTAGCCTGAATACGTTTTTTGATTTCAGGGTAAAGGTCGTTGCCGTCTTTATCCTGGATTTCAAGGAGCCAACCCATATGGTTGATACCTGCAATAAGCTCTTTATGCCCTTCAAATTTATCGGACATATCAAGGTCTCTTAAAAGATGTTGTGAACATACCTGCACCGAATGGCAAAGACCGATTGTTTTAACGTTGGTGTGCTGAAGCATATATCCCGTAAGCATTGCCATGGGGTTCGTGTAATTTAAGAACCAAGCATCTGGGCAAACCTCTTCAATATCGCGTGCAAAGCCCTCAAGAACCGGAATAGTTCTTAATGCGCGCATAATTCCGCCTACACCGTGGGTATCGCCGATTGTCTGACGGAAGCCGTATTTTTTAGGAACTTCAAAGTCGATTATGGTACAAGGATCATAACCGCCAACCTGAATTGCATCAACAACGAAATCAGCATTGCGCAGGGCATCTTTTCTATTTTCAACGCCCAAATATGCTGAGATTTTTGCATGATTGCCTAAATTTTCATTTATAGCATTTAAAAGCGTCTGACTTTCTTTAAGCCTTTCCCCATCAATATCATAGAGAGCAATTTCGCTGTCTTTTAATGATTCAGTACACATACAGTCTCCAAGAACATTACGTGCAAAAATAGTGCTGCCGGCACCCATAAAGGTAATTTTCATAAAAAATATCTCCTTTTTTATAATTTATACCTGTATAATATCACATTTTTTTGCATTTTTCCATTGCCAAATGTGTGGTAAATATGTTATAATGTGAGAAATATAATGGGAACATTTATAATGTTCGCATTCTGCTGATGAAATCAGCAGGCAAAACGCAGTTTTGCATTTATCACATTTCAAGGCTGACGCAACGCGGCAGACTTATAATGTGAATAAAACGAGACTTCCATAAAATATAATGGGAACATTTATAATGTTCACATTTCTCGATGAAATCGAGAGACAATATTCTCACCTTTTCAAGGCCGCCAAAGGCGGACTTATAATGCACTTAGTCATTATAACTTTTATTGTCTCGATGAAATCAGCAGGCAAAACGCAACGAACATGAGGTGTAACATATGTTCAGACGTTGTAACATTCAAGAGGACACATATCTTCGTATAACACCGTTGGATTTTGGCATTGAGGATTGCGAAAGCGAACATTCCTTTGGCCCTGCGGTAAGGCTTTATTGGCTTTTGCATTACGTAATATCAGGCAAAGGCACGTATAGCGTTGATAACGTAACCTATGAATTATCTGCAGGTCAGGCATTTTTGATTAAGCCTGATGAAATTACCAAATACGTTGCCGATAAGGACGAGCCATGGACGTACGTATGGGTTGGTTTCAGCGCGGATATTCCCGACCTTTACAGCACGCCTTACGTTATTGATGATAAAGATTTTGCGCGCATTTTCGATAATATTTTAGAAGATTTTTCTACTGAAAACCAGCCTTTTGCCATCACAAAGATATGGGAAGTTTTTGGGGTATTATCAAAATATTTTACTGCAAGTAACAACACAAGCTACACAAAGCGCGCTGTTGATATTATAAAAACCCAGTATATGCACGATATTTCCGTTAAAAGCATTGCTGAACAGTTAAATCTTGACAGAAGTTATTTTGCAAACGTTTTTAAAAAAGATACAGGGATGTCTCCATCACAATACATTATAAGTTACCGCATGAAAAAGGCTTTACACCTTTTAAATTGCGAAAAATATTCCGTTTCAATTATAGCCACGTCAGTAGGTTATTCTGATTTATTTACATTTTCACGAAGCTTTAAAAAATTCTACGGTATACCCCCGCAAAAATACAAAGAATTGCAAGCTTCGGACAGAGCATTTACAGTTAAAATACACTAAAAGTGAGGTATATATTATGTTTTTTGACGAACTTAAAAACTATGATGCAGAAGTTTTTGCTTCCTGCCAGAGAGAATTTGACCGTCAGCAACACAACATTGAGCTTATTGCTTCAGAAAACGTTGTTTCAAAGGCTGTTCTTTTAGCCGCAGGCACTCCCCTTACCAATAAGTATGCTGAAGGTTATCCTTCAAAGCGTTACTATGGCGGTTGCCAGTACGTTGACGAAGTTGAAGAAATAGCAAGAGAGCGCGCAAAGAAGCTTTTTGGTGCTGAACACGCAAACGTACAGCCCCACTCAGGCGCAAGCGCAAACCTTGCAGTATTCTTTGCCCTTTTAAATCCCGGTGATACCGTACTTTGAATGTCTTTGGCTGAGGGCGGACACCTTTCACATGGTTCACCTGTAAACATTTCAGGTAAGTATTTTAACATTGTACCTTACGGTGTTGACGAAAAAAC
>JAZOMK010000059.1:0-1463 GCA_045653985.1 Clostridia bacterium
TTCTTCGTGGTGAATGGGGCTTCCAGTATTATATTTCAGGCGACTGGAACAATAATAAGGATATGGTTAAGGAAATCAACGCAGGCCACGGCGTGCGCGAACCCTATTCATATTGCGATATTGATACTGTTATCGCGGCAATAAACAATGGCGAAATTTCAAGAGAAACCTTGCTTACCGGCGCAAAGTATGAGCTTAACACTCTTATGCGCGGCAAACGCAACTATTCAAACTACGGCTCAGTTTGCAACGGCAACCATAATTACGTAAATGACGTATGCTCAGTTTGTCATGCACCTGACCCCAATGTATTTAATAATCTTGATGCAACTGTTGACGCACTTGTTGACAATTTGACCAAGGTTGTAGGCTACAAGATGAGCGTTCTTGAAAGCACAGTAAATACAGAATCAAGCACTCTTGTTAATAAGGGAACTTTCTCCAATAAACTTAACACCTTAAATGCGGCAAAGACAAGGGCAGAACTTACCCTTTATAACACAATGGAATCAAAGGCAACATTAAAGGTTAAGATGGGCGTTTTCGTTGCTGACAGTAAGTGGACGCGTGTAACTAATACCGGTAGTAATAATGGCGATAGCACATTCTCATTCTTTGGCGATGCTGACGTTAAGATGAACGGTGGCTGGCTTGATATTCCATATGGCTCACAGGCAACGCTTTATTATGATTTGTCTGACAGTAAGTATGATACCTTCCAAGGTTCAGACAGAGTTTATAACCGTAGCGAATACACAAGTATCGTTTATATGTATGCGCCTGACGGTCAGGTTGGTGATTTCTTCTACATAAAGGGCGATTCACTTTCAACAAGTGCAAGCACTCTTTATAGTGCATTAGTTGAAACGGTAGGTACTGACCCCTCATATAATTTTGCAGGTAGCTATAACGTTGAAACCCGTCTTTTAGGCGATTACGGCGCAGTTCTTGATTCCAAGCTTTTATCAGATGCCGGCTTAACTATCACAAACGGACAGTTCTTTGATGGTAAGGTTAATGCTAATTACGTATTAAAGGCAACCGATAATGCCGATTATATCTTTAACGGCTGGTATGATGCAGATAATAACCTTATCAGCACCGAAAAACTCGTTCGCTATAACACTTTAAGTGTACCTGCAGGCGAAAACACAATCTATGCACAGTACACAATTAAGGGCGCAAAGGTAAGTGAAAATAAAATTAAGGGCGCAACACTTGATATCGGCTCAAGCCTTACACTTAACTATTATGCCGACCTTGATGAAGCTCACAAGAACGCAAAGCTTAACGTAACACGCAATAATACAACCGTTACAATTTCAGGTACTTATGATTCTAAAACAGGTTTATATCTCTTTGCATATGAGGGCATCAATCCTCAGTGTATGACAGATACTGTTGATGCTGAACTTATCTATAACGGTGAAGTTATTTCAAGCAAGGCAGATTATTCCGTAAAA
>JAZOMK010000060.1:0-5096 GCA_045653985.1 Clostridia bacterium
AAATATATTCTGTTGAAGGTTTTTCAGTATGTGAGCCTCATCCTGCCGCAATAAGAGTTATCGACCTTAAAGAGAAAAAACAAGTATTTTTTGCTCTTTTTAAGGATTATGTTGAGGACGTTGAGCCTGAATTTATTGATTTTTGCAGTGATTTATGCATTTATGGCGATGGAAAAGGCAATCTTTACACCATTGAGTTCGATATTTAATTGACATTTTTTCCAATCGGTAATATAATAACGTATAATATTGTAAAAAGGGGTTTTATGCAATGAGTGAAAATAAAAATATGATAACTGCTGAAGGTTTAGCAAAACTTCAGGAAAAACTTGATTACTATCTTAAAGTTAAGCGTCCTGAAATCGCAAAAAGAATTCAGGCAGCAAGAGAATTGGGCGACCTTTCAGAAAACGCTGAATATGACGAAGCAAAGCGCGATCAGGCTGAAATGGAAGTTGAAATCGCCAAAATGCAGAAGCAGATTGACGAGGCTGTTGTTATTGATGATTCTGAGCTTCCCAATGATGAAGTTCGTATCGGTTCAAAAATCCGCCTTAAAGATATGCAGACTAAAGAGGAGTTTATTTTTGATATTATCGGTTCATCAGAAGCTGATCCTTTAAACGGCAAAATTTCAAACTTAAGCCCCATCGGCAGCGCACTTCTTAAAAAGAAGAAGGGCTCAACAGTTAAGATCAACACACCTGACGGAGTGCTTTCATACAAACTTATGGAGATACTTCCCAAAGACTAAAGGAGAAATATAATGTCAGAAAACGTTATGACAGAAAAGGAATTAAGCGAAGTTTTACAAGTACGCCGCGACAAGTTAAAGGCGTTATGTGAGCAGGGCAAAAATCCTTACGAAATTACAAAATTTGATTTTACACACTATTCACAGGATATCTTCGACACCTTTAATGAGGGCGACGAAGTTACTGTTAAAATTGCAGGCCGCCTTATGTCAAAGCGCGTTATGGGTAAAGCAAGCTTTGCACACATTCGTGATGCAAAAGGTCTTATTCAGCTTTACGTGCGCCGCGATGATATCGGTGTTGATGAATATATGGCTTTCAAGCAGATGGATATCGGTGATATCGTTGGCGTTGAAGGCTTCGTATTTAAAACACAAACAGGCGAAACTTCAGTACACGTACACAAAATTGAAATGCTTTCAAAATCACTTCTTCCCTTGCCTGAAAAATTCCACGGCTTAAAGGACGTTGACACACGTTATCGTCAAAGAGAAGTTGACTTAATAGTAAATCCTGACGTTGCCGAAGTTTTCCGCAAGCGTTCACAGATTTTAAAGGAAATCAGAAATTACCTTGATAATAAGGGATTTTTAGAGGTTGATACACCTATCCTTGTTCCCCTTGAAATCGGTGCTTCTGCACGTCCTTTCAAAACACACCATAACACTTTGGATATGGATATGTATCTTCGTATCGAAACTGAGCTTTACTTAAAGCGCCTTATCGTTGGTGGTCTTAACCGCGTTTACGAAGTTGGCAGAATCTTCCGTAACGAAGGTATGGATACAAAGCACAATCCTGAATTTACAACCATCGAGCTTTATCAGGCTTATACCGATTTTGTTGGTATGATGGACCTTGTTGAAGAGCTTTATACAATGCTTGCCCAGAAGATTTGCGGTACAACAAAGATTACCTATCAGGGCAAAGAAATTGATATGGGCAAATGGGAACGCCTTACAATGGTTGAAGCAGTTAAGAAATATTCAGGCTGCGATTATAACGATTGGAAGACCGATGAGGATGCACGTGCTTGTGCTAAAGAAAAGCACGTACCCGTTCCTGAAGATGCAACAAAGGGCGCAGTTCTTGTTGAGTTCTTTGATGCTTTTGTTGAGGAAAACCTCATTCAGCCTACCTTTATTTATGATTATCCCGTTGAAAACAGCCCCCTTGCAAAGCGCAAGCCTACTGATCCTGCTTTCACCGAGAGATTCGAGTACTTCATCAACGCAACTGAGTTTGGTAACGCTTTCTCTGAGCTTAACGACCCCATCGACCAGAGAGAACGTTTTGAAAAGCAGGTTGCTAAGAAGAAAGAGGAAGAACCTAACAGCAATGCTCAGGTTGACTATGACTTTGTTACCGCACTTGAGTATGGTATGCCCCCCACAGGTGGCTTATGTTTCGGTATCGACCGTCTTGTTATGCTTTTAACCGCCTCCCCTTCTATCAGGGACGTTTTATGCTTCCCCACAATGAAGCCGTTAGACTAATAAAAATTACACCCTATGACCGTAAAAAGTCATAGGGTGTTTTTGCATATTGTATTAAAGATAAATACAAATTAATCTATGTTAAGGCATAAAGAGATTTTCTATTGCTATATACAAAAAGGGAACATACATAAAAAACAGACTCAACCTTTCCCATAAACCTTCATATGAAAATACAGTGCCTTTGAAATTTTCTTTATCACCCATGATAAAAAACACAAAGAATATCATTGCTAATACAAAAGCAATCGCACAAACTATGCCTTTAATAATATTGTTGCTCATAAATGCAGTAATACACTGTAACAAGGGGAAAAATAACAAAGTAATAAATCCGATTGCGGCGCCTGCACCATGTATTTTGGACGCAACAGTAATCTTTTCTTTTGTTTCATTGACACTAAACAATCCCGACAAGATTCCTGCTCCCACCGCAAAGACGGCAACCGAAATAAATGTTAACGCGGCCAATGTGGTTGACAATACCTTGACTTTCGTAAAAAGTAAGAAAGAAATCAACAATAAGAAATCACCTAACCATACAAGCCAAGCATTATAAATCTTTTTGACGGGGCTTTCGGGACTCCCCAAAACACTCATAACCATGAGCTTACTGTTATATCCTTTGTAAAAGCGTTTCAATATCCACGGAAGTATAAACTCACCCAATATGTTTATTATCAAAAGAATATTTAAAATTTTATTATCAAACAGTCCCATTTTGTGTTCAACCTTTATTGCTTAAATCATTGAAATGATTATACCATAAATCATTTAAAATAGCAATGTTTCCGTAATCTTCATGAGTTATAACGATTCTTATAGAATCTTTATGACTCTTTTCTTTTATATAAGACTCTTTATAAATCTTCATAATTATATAAGCATTATGAGTCTTTATCTTAAACATAGAGTAATTGAGAGTTATCAAGATTAACAAAAGAGTAAAGAATCCTCTTGATTGTTTAAAGAGTAAGGATATATACAATGAGGCAACAAAGGAACTCAAAGAGCAGAAATCGCAAAAACTCCAAGGTGTATTGCAGATTGCCTAACCTATAAACCGAGTGACACAAATCACTCGGTTTTCCTTTAAAAACCTATACGACATTTACGACAATTTTTACGACATTTGACCGTGGCAATAAGTTGCGATAAGTGGCGATTCGTGAAAATACAAAAGTACTCCCCACAATGAAGCCGTTAGACTAATAATTTTCTCACCCTATGACAGAATCGTTATTAAACTGACCGACAAATTGGAATTTATCTAACTATTTGCACTATTCCCCGAACCACTTAAAACCGCAAGTTGATAAAAAGCGTGCCGGTTGACGGCATTTTAAAAAATTTTTCTGCAGGTCTTGAAACATTTAGTGCAATAGTTATGCCTTAAAAAACAAGAAAACGTTATAGCATAATATAATTGCTTTTTTCGGGGTTTTGTAGTATAATAGTTGTGTTTTTTTAGGATAAATTTATATTGAGTGTATAAATGTTGTTTTAATATCAATAATTATTTATAAAAGGAGTTGCGCAGAATGGCACGACGAACAGGTGAAAAAATTATACTACTTGCCGATATTTTATGGGGTTTGTGTATTTTAACCATTGGATTAGGTATTACTGCTTTAGTTTTGTTGATTTTGGTTTCACTTTTTTCCAGCAAAACTTCTGGTTATCCTGATTTTATGATTCCATTCATCATCATCGCACTATCATGCTACATTTCACAGTTAATACTTCGTGGTTACGGCGAATTGATTGATAATACTCAAAAAATAAGCGATAACTTAGATGCTATAATTGTACAATCTTCCAACTCAGCAACCATTACCACAAATACAAAAATTTGTAGCATCTGCGGTTTTGAGCAACCTGCAAAAAATAACTTTTGTAAGAATTGTGGTGTACCTCTCCGCAAAAAAGCATCAGCTCATCATAACTCTCACGAAAACTCACCCACATAAAGAGGCATTTTTTATGAAAAAAATTTTAGCGCTGTTTTTGGTGGTTGCAACCTTGATTGCAGCAGGTTGTTTAAGAAGCGTGCAGGGAAGGCAACTGTTTTCTGCCGATAACAGCACTCCACCTACCCCACTACTTTACAAAATAACTGACGATGACGGCAGTATAATATGGCTTTTAGGTTCAATTCACGTTGGCAGAGAAGATTTTTATCCTTTGCCTGGTTACGTTATGGATTCCTTAAAAAATTCTGATGCCCTTGCGGTAGAAGTAAACGTTATTGTTTTTGAAAATGATTCCGATGCAAAAGATAGCGCATTAAAACAGTTAGAATATGCTGACGGTTCGGAAATAACTAATCACATTGACGAAACACTTTACGAAGAAGCCGCCAAAATTGTTTCTCAAATAGGTTCTGCATCACGTTTTGACCGATATCAGCCTGCATTATGGGCAAACATTATTGATAATATTCTTTATAAAAAATTGGATATTGACAGTTCATTGGGTGTTGACAGGTATCTTATCGACCACGCAAGCGATAACGATATTATGATTTATGAAATCGAATCTGCCGACATACAATACGGTATGCTTGCAAGCTTTTCGCCTGAGCTTCAGGAATATTTATTAACATTATCAATAAATAAATATAATGATATGGATGCTACCGAAGCTGAGCTTAACGCACTTATTGATTCTTGGTATAAGGGTGATAAAACATTGCTTGTTGAAAAAACATCAACCATTAGTGCAAATTCTTCCCCGGAAGTTCAATCACTTTACGAAGAATATATAGCCAAAATGCTTACAAAACGAAATATTATTATGACCGATTTTGCCGAAAACGCCCTTAAAAACAACGAAGAAATCTTCA
>JAZOMK010000061.1:0-3824 GCA_045653985.1 Clostridia bacterium
AAAACACAATATATTGTGCTTTTCTTGAAAATTTTTTTACAATATATTGTATAGTATGTACATATGTTCATATGTCGCAAATAAGCATATATACGATAAAATCGGGGTTTTTGAAAAAATAGCCATACTTAAATCACGAAAACTTGACAATTTTGGTGCATTACTATATAATGTATATATTCTAAATATATTATGAGGTACTATATATGGAGCAAAAGAGAAGTAACTTTTCAGGCAAGATTGGTTTTGTGCTTGCGGCGGCAGGCAGTGCCGTTGGTTTAGGCAACATTTGGCGTTTCCCATATCTTGCGGCACAATACGGTGGCGGAATCTTTTTATTGGTTTACGTTATCCTTGCCATTACCTTTGGTTTTACCCTTATGACGGCTGAAATCGCTTTAGGTAGAAAAACGGGGTTAAGTGCTATTGGTGCATTTAAAAAACTAAATAAAAAATATGCTTTTATTGGTATTTTAGCATCAATAGTTCCTGCTATCATCCTGCCCTATTATTCAGTTATCGGCGGCTGGGTTACAAAGTATTTTACGGTTTTTGTTACGGGACAAGGCTCTGCCTCCGCAACAGAAGGTTATTTTTCATCATTCATTGGTTCCCCCATCGAGCCGTTAGTTTTTTTCCTTATATTCATCGGTCTCACATCGTTGGTAGTTCTATTGGGCGTTGAAAAAGGCGTTGAAAAGGTTTCAAAAATAATGATGCCCGTACTTGTTGCGCTTACTGTATTTATTGCAGTTTACGGTATGTTTATGCCCGGTGCAATAGATGGCGTTTTATATTACATAACACCTGATTTTTCAAAGTTTTCAGTTACAACAGTGCTTGCGGCAATGGGTCAGTTATTCTACTCAATGTCCCTTGCAATGGGCATTATGATAACTTACGGCTCATATATGAAAAAGGACGTTAATATTGAATCCTCAGTACACAGTATTGAAATTTTTGACACAGGTATCGCATTCTTTGCAGGTCTTATGATCGTACCTGCCGCTTTTATGCTTGGCGGTAATGGTAAAGTTGGTGAAGGTCCCGGTCTTATGTTTGAAACATTGCCAACTTTATTTGATTCAATGCCGGGCGGACACATTATAGGTACACTTTTCTTCCTTTTAGTTCTATTCGCGGCACTTACCTCATCAATTTCACTTATGGAAACCGTTGTTTCAATTTTAAAAGACAAATTTAACTGGAACAGAAAAGTTATTTGCGGAATTGTTTTACTTTTCTCATTACTTTTAGGTATCCCATCATCATTAGGAAATGGCGTTTGGTCAAGCTTCACCATTCTTAATATGGATATTTTATCTTTCTTCGACTTTATTTCGAATAGCGTTATAATGCCTATTGTTGCACTTTTAACATGCCTCTTTATAAGTTACGTTATCAAAACAAAGGTTCTTGTCGAAGAAGTTGAATTAAGTGGCAAGTTTAAGAATAAAAAGCTTTTTGAAATAGTTATAAAATTCATTGCCCCTATATTTATAATTCTCATTCTTGCGTTTTCTGTATATACTACTCTCACAAAATATGGTATTATTTAATTCAGGTGATATTATGAAAATTTTATCTATTTTATTATTGGTGGCTTTTATGTTTACACTTCCGTTTACTGTTAATGCTGACGAAGAAAATATCGTTTCGCCAACGGATGAAAACATCAATTATGTTGGCAGATGGATTTTAGATGACAAGGGCAAAATGGCAGGCTCATATGAATGTTATCTTTCCCTGCGCTTTACCGGCACAAGCATTGCCCTTAACAAAGGCTTTTCGGGCGGTATGTTTTATCGTATTGACGGTGGCGAATATCAAAGGCAAAATACAAAAACCCTTGCAAAAAACTTAGAAGAGGGCGAGCATCTTTTGGAAATCGTTGCTACTGCGCAAAAGGCTTTCCCCAAGATTAACGGCTTTATCCTTGATAAAGGTGCTGTAACACTTCCCTATGAAGAAAAGCCTGTTATTGAGTTTTTAGGCGATTCCATTATGGAAGGCTACATTGTAAATGCTGATAAGTCCTCTAACAACAGCGTACTTAACTCATACGGTCATAAAACGGCTGAAATTTTAGGCTTTTACCGTAACATTATCGCCTATGGCGGCATAACAATGTCGCCCGGTTATGGCAACCCTGATAACCAGGGCATGGTAAACCGTTATAAGCTTGTTCGTGAATATTCACCTGAGGAGCCTATTTCGCCTAATTGGGACACAGCACAGTTTATCCCTGATTATCTTGTTATAAACTTAGGTACAAATGATGGCGCTGTAAGCGGGCCTGAATTTAAGATGTGGTACATAACCTTCTTATCATATCTTGAAACCACTTATCCCGATGCAAAAATCTTTATGATGACGCCCTTTAACGGCAGACATCACGATGACATTCTTGAAGTTTACGACGGTTTTAAGAAAAACACCAACATTTATTTAATCGACTCTTATTTATGGAACGTTCCTGCTGACGGTGATAATACTCATCCTGACGGTGCAGGCCACGATATGGCGGCTGATTTATTAAGCAAAGAAATTACAAAGCTTTTATCCGCCCCTGCTGAACCTGAAATCACTCCTACCCCCGAAGCAACCGATGCAGTACAAGACGAAAGCAATATTGATGCCCCTACACCTACACCTGAGGATAAAGACAGCAATAAAACAAATTGGTTGCCCATAATTATCGCTTGCGGCGCGGCAGTTGTTGCAGTTATTACATCAGTTATTATCATTTTAACAGTTAAAAAGAAAAGCAAAACAGCAAAATGAAAATTTTAGGCAGTGATTTTGACGGCACGTTAAATTGTGGCGGCATAAATGAAACAAAAATTGAAGCAATAAACCGTTGGCACGCAAAAGGTAGGCGATAATATCAACGACCTTGATATGCTTAAAGAATTTAAGTCATATGCAATGGCAAGCGGTGTTACGGAAGCAAAAAATGTTGCCGATATAATAATTACTGACGTAACTGAAATTTTAGAAAAAGAGATATAAAAAATAATGCATAGTCAAAATTGACTATGCATTTTCTTTATTTGCTTTTCTTTCTGCCTATTTTATCAATACCGAAGAAGGCAAATCCAAGTGCCGCAAAGGCAACCGCAAGGATTGCTATCCACATTAAAACACCTGTAACGCCTTGAGTTTCAAGGTTTATAAAGAAATAAGGATAAATTAAAGGTGTTGTTGATGTGGGAATTAAAATTGAAGAATCAAAGTTAAGTATAATTGCCTGGATAAGAAGGAATATTACATAAATAAGAGGGAATGAAATGGAAGCGATGGGATAATACCATTTGCACTTTCCGCGCTGACGGAACAAGAACCAATCAGCTATATATAAAATAGGAAGCACTACGTGGAAGGTAAGGCTGCCGATGCGCCAGTTTAACTGAGGATCACGGCCTTCCTGCCCTGCAAGCATAATGTTAAATACAAAGAACGTTAAAAGGATGCCAAGCATACCGATAAACTTTAGCATAGGTGCAACGGTAACAAAGCTGTCCTCCTTCTTTTTTGCCGTTTGTATTAAAGAAGCAAACATAATGCCGATGCAAAGGTAATTGCTGATATTTGTAAAGTGCACGTAAAAATCCCAACGGATTTCCTTTATATTATCAAAGATGCCAAGGCTTGCAATGGAGCCTATAATGCCGATTGTACAATAAACCGTGTAAAATATCAACTGTGCCGTCCTGCTTTTAAACATAGTATTTCTCTTTTGTTTTTAAAATTCTACTTTTTTGCCCTCATTATCTGTAGATTCAATTTCTGCCATAACGATTTTTACATCATCAAGAGATTGT
>JAZOMK010000062.1:0-3054 GCA_045653985.1 Clostridia bacterium
CGTACATATAACGCTCACAAAGACCTTTAACTTCGTCGCGTCTGTATATTTCCCAATCTTCCTTATTATTTATTTTTTTTTTGCCTAAGGATGTAAGCACCTCAGGAATTTCGCCTTGCTCATACTGCTTATAAACGGCAAGCTTTTCGATACCTGCAACAAGGCGTGTTTCTTCATCAATATACTCAGGCTCAGAAACGAAGATAACTCTTAAATATCTGAACTTGCCTTCAACCTTTTCAAAGTTATCCTTTTTCTCGCTCTTTTCGCTTATGCGGTCGCAAAGCACGTGAACTCTGCCATCTTTAATACCGTCAATGCGATATTCGTATGTGCCCGTCTTATTTTCTTCAAAGATAAGCTCAACTGATGCAAGGTCAACTTCTTCGCCAAGATCAATTTTAATAACGTTACTTGCATAAGCGGCAAAGGGACGCCAGATTTTGCCGTTTTCGATATTTTTAACATCGGTAGTATTGTCGGTTGATGAGGTGAATGCAGTAAACTTAACGCGCTCACCATTTGCACGTTTAAGTGCAACGCTGTTATATAACTTGCCTTCATAAGGAATGTTAATATCCTTGCTGGTTATAAGAAGTACCCAGTCATTTTTGTCAGGGCGTGCAGGAAGTGCATATGTTTCAATACCTGTAAATTCGTCAAACTTAATATAACCGCCTGTACGCACATCAAACCAATATGCTTTGTAAGTTGCATTTTTATCAAGCTGTTTGATTGTGCCGGTATATTGCTCTTGACCGTAAAAATAAAGGGCGTAAAGCTCGTTGCCCTGAACAGCCATAACTACGCGCTCATTATCAGAGAACTCACCGTAGGTTGTATCGTAGAACTGTGGCTCAAGCTTGGTGAAATCAATGTTATTATAGAATTCGCCCATGTACTTAACTTCACTGCCAAAAGGCTTTTCAATACCCATAAACCATGGTTCTGAGTTGTAGCTTCCGCACCAACCGCCAAACTTAGGATCCTTGCTCCAACGCATACCCCAAACGCCATGTGCACCGTAGGTATAACCCATACAACCGCAAAGACTGCTCATCCATGCTGCATTACGGCTTAATTCATAACCGGTTGAGTGTGATTGGTTATTTCTTGGCGGTTTATCGTCATTAGCTTCAGTGCGAAGGTCCTCGTAGAAAGCTTCTGTTTCAAACATAGGCTTTTTGGAAATCTTCCAATAATCTTCATACTTGCTCTTAGGTCTTAAAAGGGGATTTGTCCATTCACGTCTGTGGCCTGCCTGAAGCGCCCAATACTGATGCCAGGGTGCGGCTTCATACATTGCTGAGCATGAGCGCTCTGCATTATATGGGCGTGAATAAAGGTGTGTACCTAAAGGACGGTTATAGCCATCGTATTTTGAGATGGTTTCAGCGCATTTAAGCCATGTTTCATGGTAATCTTCTTCTTTGCGGAGGTAAGGAATATCAATTTCCTGTCCTGTTATCCATACAACGGGATATGCCGCATAGCGGGCAACCATATACTTGGTATATGCGCACATTGCTTCAGGGCCCATTATAGGTGTAGAAGAGTGTACACCAATGCCCAATGCAACGGTGAAGCCACATTCAAGAAGATAATCCATCTTAACGTCAAAGTTATTGTTGAAATCATCAGGATTTATTAAAGTGAACTGCTCTTTCCACCAGAAGTATTTTTTACCGCCACCGCCATCGTTATCAGCAGCAGAGGGATAAGTCTGGAAAACGTTAAAGCCAAGTTCTTTTCTTTGGCTTACAAGGTGATGGAACATACTGCCGCAGTTGCAACCGGGGTAGTTACATTCATCAATTCGGTGGATATCAGGTGCCTGCCAGTTGGTATCGCCCATCCAATAGAAAGGCGTGCCGTCAGCATATTCAAAATATCTGCCCTTATCGGAGATTTTTACAAAACCTCTGCGGTCAAGCTCAGTTTCGCCAAAGTTATTTGTGGCGGTAAATGAACCTGCTGTGTTAAGGGATTCCTCGTTACTTTCAACAACGTAATTCCATCTGCCGAGTTTTGTAGGTGAAAAACGTAAAGTGTAAACGTTTTCGCCTTTCCAGAAGCCGGGAATTACAATCCTTTCGCCTGTTTCTTCGTGTACGAAAGAACCTGTTACGTCGACATCAAGAAAAGGGTTGTCATAAACCTTTTCTGACTTAAAATCAATATCAAATGGTCTGAATAATTTAGGCATAGTAAATTCCTCCTTAAATGTTTTACTAAATTATACCAAATTGAAAAGGTAAAATAAATTGCATTTTCTATTATAAATATTGCAATTTTACCTTTTTTTGCGCAAAACTATAGCGTAAAGATATTATACTATTTATAAAAGATAAATTCAACCCCCAAAATAAAAAATAAGTAGACAAAAATAAAAAATTTGATATAATAAAAGAGTAGTTGCTACCTTGGCTCAGTCGGTAGAGCGGTTCACTCGTAATGAACAGGTCGCCGGTTCGATTCCGGCAGGTAGCTCCAAAAAATAAGACAGTCTTCGGACTGTCTTATTTTTATCCAATCCGAAGGATTGGTATGTAATCGCCGATAGGCGTATGTAATCCGTTTGCAACGCAAACGGTATGTCATCAAGTCGTAAGACTTGTATGTTTTTATCTTCGGATTGATTACATACCACCTACGGTGGATTACATTCCGCAACAAGTTGCGGATTACATACAATGCTTCGCATTGATTTTCCACCGCTTTTATGCTATAATAGACCCAAGGCGGTGAAGTAATGAAAAAGATTTTATGCAAAATCGGCGATTTTTTTGAAACACTATTTGAAATGATAGTTGCTTTGATAGTTGCTTTGATTATTGGCGTTTGTGTTGTTTTTTTGCTGCCATTGGATTACATAAAGTACAAGAGGTCACTTTATTATAAAACTGAGCATAAAAAATATAAACTCTATGCAGCATCTGGCGTTAATTTTGAGATTTATAATGAAATTATAAAAAACGATTTGCCGACAAAGTTCATTTGTTACCCAGACGATGATTCATTGGAACATCGTTGGTTTGTTTACAATAATAAACT
>JAZOMK010000063.1:0-1749 GCA_045653985.1 Clostridia bacterium
TCAAGATATTACTTGATTTTATTTGTATTTTAAGTTAAAATATTTATCGGTGATATGTATGAATAACAAAGAAATTCGCCTTGAAAGTAGTGCATATATAGGCAAGGATAAGCACATTGCAATTAAAAAAAGATATGCAAAAACTTTTCCTTTGCACGCCCATGAATATTTTGAGGTTGAAATTATTTTAGACGGTATAGGCTACCAAATTATAAACGGTAAAAAATATCCGCTAAACAGAGGCTCGGTTTCAATCCTCAGCCCGTCAGATTTTCATCAGGTAGTGGCTGAAACGGACACCTCTTTAATGGCGTGGAATATTGCTTTTGATGAATCTGTAATTTCGCCCTCACGCCTTGAAAGCATCTTTTTGCAAGGTGGCGGTTTTACAAGGATTCTTGACGAAATAACTTTAATGAAAATTGATACCGTGTCTGAGCTTTTAATGCAGGAAGCAAAAGAAAACGGCTGTATAAAGCCGTTAATTGAGTATTTGCTTACCTTAATAATGAACAGAACCGAAACCAATGATGATGTTACCCCTATACGAAGGGCGATTTTATATATCGAAACACATTTTCGTGAAAATCCTACTTTAAAGGATGCGGCTCAGGTTGCCTGCTTAACGCCTGTGTACTTTGGTAATCTTTTTAAGCAGGTTACGGGCGAAACCTATATAAATTACCTTAATGCCCGAAAAGTAAACTGCGCGGCAATGCTTTTAGAAAGCGGACTTTCCGTTTCTGAAGCCTGCTTTTCGTCAGGCTTTGGTTCACTTTCAGGCTTCTTGCACACCTTTAAACAGAAAAAGGGCATCTCACCTGAAAATTATAAACAATTAAAAAGGAAAAAGTAAAAATATACACCTCAGAAGTCATGTGTTTCTGAGGTGTTTTTTATTATAAGGTATCGTTTGATAACCGCTGTTAATTTTAATTTCCGCCATAACGGACGAAGGTAAGATAACAAACTAAAAAGCCAACAACAAGCCCGATTATTGCAAAGATGGGTGCTAAAATAGCAATGATGGCGGGGTTTATTTCTTTCTCGTCTTTATTATGATCTTCTTTTTTTCTTGCCATAGTGTGCCTCAAATATCAAGCACGCGAATTTGTGAAAGAATATTGAGTTTCTGGAATTTTTCAAAATTCTCTTTGTTAAGTGCTTTCTTTGTGATAGCACCTGTAATGCCGTTTTCGCTGTAAACGATATCAGCATCACTAAAGAGATTTAAAACTTCGCTTTCAGAGTTATTTACCCTGATATACCATGCGCTTTCAAGGGCATCCTGAGGTAAAACTTTGCCCTCGATTTCATCCTGCCAGCCCCAGCCTTTAAGGAATTCAAAGTGCTTTGCGGCATCTAAAATGTCAGCAACAACTGCGCTGGCGGTGGGAAGTTTACCTGCACCGCGACCGCATAAGAATACGTCGCCAACTGCGTTACCGCGGATAAGGACGCTGTTGAAAACATCCTTAACACCGGAAAGAAGGCTTGAATGGGGAACAAGGGCAGGTGCAACCATAACCTTTAAGTTTTCACCTAAATTCTGGCCCTGACCGATAAGCTTGATGCTGTAACCCTTTTTATCTGCAATAGCAACGTCATCAAGTGAAATTTTAGTAATACCCTCGGCATAAACATCCTTAGGATAAACGTGATTTCCAAATGCAAGTGAAGCAAGGATGCACATCTTTCTGCAAGCGTCAATACCTTCAACGTCAGCAGTAGGATCAGCCTCAGCATAGC
>JAZOMK010000064.1:0-6023 GCA_045653985.1 Clostridia bacterium
CAGCTTGCAAAAATGTCAACCGAAGCTTTTGAAAACTTTTATTTTGACGTCTGCAACCTCGATTATGAGAAAATGTCAAAAGCCATGACACCTTTGGTTGAACTTATGAACAAAACCGACAAGGTTCGCATCGTTGCAAAAGATACTGACATTACTTTCTCAATTAAAGATATACCTGCTGTTAAGTGCGATGGTTTCTGTAATATCCCCGATGGTGAAATTTACACCGCGCCCGTAAAAAACAGTATTAACGGAAAAATAACGTACAATACCCCATCAGTTGAAGATGGCTTTACCTACGAAAAAATATGTTTTGAATTTAAAGACGGAAAAATTGTAAAGGCAACTGCAAATGATACTGAGCGCATAAACAAGCTTTTAGATACCGATGAAGGCGCAAGATACGTTGGCGAATTTGCAATAGGTGTAAACCCTTATATTAACAACGCAATGCTTGATACACTTTTTGATGAAAAGATTGCAGGTAGCATCCACTTCACCCCCGGCGCTTGCTATGATGATGCACCAAACGGCAATCATTCAGCAGTACATTGGGATCTTGTTTTAATTCAAACACCTGAATACGGTGGTGGTGAAATCTGGTTTGATGACGTTTTAATAAGAAAAGACGGTATATTTGTGCTTGATGAATTAAAATGCCTTAACCCTGAAAACTTAAAATAAGATAACAAAAAAATGCACTCATTTGAGTGCATTTTGCTTTTCTATATAAACATCATCGCCATCAGTATATAAGCATGACGTGTTAAAGTTTTTTATATAACCATTATTTACAATAAGCGGCATTGTTTTGCCTGTATAATTTTCAGATGAAACGTTAGTAATTGAAACGTTTTCTATTGTTCCACAATCGCCTAAATATATAGTTTCAATGGGCACATTATATTCCTTACGATAAACTGAACTAATTTGCAAATTTTTAAGTTTTACACCATCCTGCACCCAGATTAACGGGAATACGTATGAGCCTTTAAAAATCGGTATATTTTCTTCATCCCTGACAGCCTTTGAAGCGTAAACGTTATCAATAACTATATTTTCAAAACCATCAGTCGTTTCAATAGGATAGAATTTAGAAAGACCAATACAGTATTGATAATAAGTGCCGAAAACGTTTGTAATGTGGATATTTGAAAGCTTTTCATGGATTGCCAGCAATCTTACTGCGCTGTGGCAATCTTCAGCAAATAAGCCGTCAATAACAATATTACTTATAGGCCCAGCATAACCTTCATAAGCATTTAAAGCAACAAGGTCATCAAAACAAGCACCTTTAATATTTCTAATTACACCGTGGTGGCAGTTGCCGTCAATATGCACGCCATCCATATTTAATTTCATGGGGTTGCCGTCAACAAAGTCAAAAGTAATATCTTCAATGGTGAAGTATGAAACAACATCAAGCACAAGCGCAAAGGTTATAGGATCTTTTAACGTCATTGATGAAATTTTAAGATTTTCAACGTTAAAAAACTGTATGCCGAAGCCTGTATAATCTTCATTTTCGCCAAATTCAAGAGTGCGCAAAGGATTGGGCATTTGTTCTTTATTATTAAAATTCCAAACACCGCCAACAACCTCGATATTCTTACATTTATCTTCCTTTTCGGGCGAAATTCTACTTACAAAATTCCATATTTTATCTCTGCCTGAACGGACGATTTCGCCATTATCTTCAATATTTTTCCACGCGTTTGAAAGCATTGGACAGTTTGAATTTTCCATTAAGCAAATTTCAGCAAAACGAGGAAGTACAAGCCTGAAATTTGACGGCAAAACTAGAGTTTTTGATATAAGATATTTTACTTTTGGTGCAGGAAGTGTAACTTCGCAAACACCGCTGTTTATCATTTCCTGAATAGCAGGATAATCATCATGTATACCATCACCATACAAAGTAAACATTTTTATCACCTATAAAATTATTTTGGATAACGAATCTGCCGCAAGCTCAACATAATACAATGTTCCATCAATATCAACTTGTACTTGCTTTTTGGAATCTTCAGCATTTATAAGTACAACAACTGTTTCATTTATATTTTCGATTAAAAAGCCTTCAACAAAGCCTTGTGTATTAGGAAATGCGTGCATTAAATTTTTTTCAACTTCCTTTGTTACAAAAGGATAGATTTTTGACTTATTATTTATATGCTTTGCAATGTGACTAAAAACTTTGTACTGCCCGCTAAAACTCATTTCACCGCTAATGCTGTTACGTGTTACAAGACCGCCACAAGTAAAAGGACCAATATTAGGGTTGCCTGTTTCATCAAGCAGTAAATTCCACCCTGTAAAGGATTTATAGCCACATTTAAGAGCTTTTGATAACATTATTCCCCACTTACACCAGTCAGAATCATAATGATCAAAAAGGCGTGGTCCGCCCTCGGTAAAGTGAAGTTCAAGTTCAGGATATTTTTCAGTTATGCAAGTGGTATGCTCAATACAACCGTCATAATAATGGAATGCAACACCTGAAATATCGGAATACAGTTGTTGCTGTTCAAGAGACCACATTACACGGTCAATACCTGAAAAGTTGTGGTCATACATCCATATTTTTACATCAAGGTTATTTTCTTTAAGTTTTTTATTTAAAACCTTAATATATTCTTTTTCAATATCAGGATGCCAGACGCAGGCAGGCATTTTGCCAAGTTGACCTGCTTCAGGTTCATTTTGAGGGGTAATTGCTGAAATATTTATGCCGTGTTTTTTATAGGCAAGAAGATATTTAATAACGTATTCAGCAAAATCTTCAACGTATTCCATCCGCATATAACCGCCACAAAGTTGACCACCTGTTTTCATCCATCCGGGCGGACTCCAAGGGGAAGCAAAAAGATAAAGATCGGGCTTAATTGATAAAATTTCTTTTATCATAGGGATAATATATTCTTCATCACGCTTGATAGAAAAATTTTCAAGTCCCTTTTCATCACAATACGAATATAATTCTGCCGAATAATCACTTGATGCAATGGTAAGCCTTCCAACAGAAACACCCTTATCAATATAGATATCCCTTAAAAATGCTTGTCTTTCTTGTTCCCCCATCTTATTTAACAGATAGCAGGATGAACCCGTTATAGCAACGCCAAAGCCTTTAAAATCGACTACGGTAGGCGTTGATGATTTAGTCATTTTAACTGTGCCGTGCATAAAGGGCGAAATAAATACTTCACGTTCATTTTCAAATGAATTTTTATCAATAAAATATTGTTTTGGCATTTTTATAACTCCTCAAGCACTTTTTTCAAAATATCAAGCCTTGTGGTATCTGGAACAATATCACCAAATTCATCGCGGATAACGTTGTTATTTTCATCAACAGCAAGTGTCGGGCAAAGCCAGCCGCCCTCTTCGTGTTCGTTCCAACCATATGAGCAAATCAAATATGGTCTTGTTCTGTCGCGGTTGTCATCAACGTATTTAACGGTTGTTTTGATATGCTCCTTTAATTCTTCATTTGTAGGCGGAAGTGCGTATTTATTGCCGTATGGCTTTAACCTATCTTCTGTTGCATTAGGATCACCAGCGCACCAGAAAACGCCGGTACGGATTCTTGCACGGGTATCTCTGCCGGTTGTAAATGAAGGAATTATATCAATATTATTGCCATAACATAAATTACCTGCCTTAATCATAAGGTCTTCGCAATCATCTTTAAGTTCTTCAAAAGTCATATCCTTTTTTGTTGCACCAACTGCATACCAGGAAATTGCATCAATACCCTTTACAACGTTTGTCATAAATGAAAGATGGCTCTTTTCATTAGACATACCAACAATATATAAAGGCTCTTTTATACCTGCATCTTCTGCCATTTCGCACAAGCGTTCAACTGCGTTCGTAGTCCAGCGGTCAAGACCATAAAGGAACACTACCGGGCGGTTATCAAGACGGAGATAGCAGGAATCTTTCATTGCATCAAAAAGCTCGTTCATTGTCTCTTCCTGACGCAATCTTTCAAGAATACCGCACATAAGAATTTTATCTTTATTTGGGCTTTTAAGGTGCGTTTTGCGAGGTTGACTCATATCATCAAACGTCTCATACCAAAGGTATGCAAAGTAATCAAGACCGCCTTTAATTGCGAAATCAGCCTCTTTTTCCCATATTTCAAGAGTATATTCAGGGAATGAAACCTTTTCGCCATCAACAAGAGAGAAGAAAGGTGCTTGATTATGATATTCTTTATAAGAAAGTACCCTTGCAACACAGTCAGCCGGTAATTTGCCATCGGGAACGGACTTTACAAACGCATCCCAACGAATTGTACCAACAAGACGTTTTTTCTGCTCGCTTATACGAGGAATATTACGCTTTTTATCCTCCGGATTTTGAGGTTCGTCTTCATCAACTTCAAATTCCTTAATAAGAATATCGGTTAATGCACCGCCTTGTTGAATGAAATACACGATAAAATCAAGAATTTTACCACCATAAGGCAACGTGCTTGAAAAATTGATTTCTGTCCAATCAGAATCGTTTATAACCGCCACATCAGAAGGACAGTAATTTTGCTCAGCAACATCAAGATAATCAATGCGAATTTTATGATATATACAAAGCCTTATGGGTTCGCTGCCTGCAGGAAGTTTCATAAGATAGCGGCTTTTATATGCCTGCTTTTCACCAATTACTTCCTGTGCATGCAAAGCAAGTGATGAATACATCTGCGTGCGTTTTGTTACCCTTACGTAATCATTTTCTTTAATAAGTTCGGCTTCACCTTCACCAAACACAAGATTTTTTGAATTTTCCCAATTTTTAATAAGTTCCATAAAGATTTCTCCTAAAACAAAAACTTCTTGTATATTTTAGCATAAATTATACTTTAATACAATAGCAAAAAGCAAAAAAGGGAGAATTTCTCTCCCCTTTTGTTAATTTTTATCAAGAACTGATTTTAATATATCAAGTCTAATTGTATCAGGAACGATATTACCGTTTTCATCATAAATAACGTTGTTATTTTCGTCAACAGCAAGCGTCGGACAAAGCCAGCCGCCCTCTTCGTGTTCGTTCCAGCCATATGAGCAAACCATATAAGGTCTTGTTCTGTCGCGGTTATCTTCAACATATTTAAGTGTTGTTTTAATATGCTGTTCTAACTCCTCATTTGTTGGCGGAAGTGCATAGCAGTTGCGGTAAGGCTTATCTTTATCGTCAGCCGCATTAGGATCACCAGCGCACCAGAAAACGCCTGTACGGATTCTTGCACGTGTATCTCTGCCAGTTGTAAATGAAGGAATAATATCAATATTATTTCTAGCGCAGAAAGCACCTGCTCTTTCCATAAGATCTTCGCAGTTATCTTTAAGCTCCTCAAATGTCATATCTTTCTTTGTTGCGCCAATGCTGTACCATGAAATAGCGTCAATGCCCTTTGAAAGGTTTGTCATAAGTGCAAGCTGATTTCTTTCACTTGACATACCAACGATATACAAAGGCTCTTTTATGCCTGCATCCTCTGCCATTTTACAAAGCTGTTCAACCCTCTCCTTAGTCCAGCGATCCATACCGTAAAGGAAAACAACCGGGCGGTTATCAAGGCGGAGATAGCAGGAATCCTTTATAGCTTCAAAAAGCTCTTCCATTGCTTTAGGATCGCGGATTCTTTCCAAAATACCACACATAAGAATCTTGTCCTTATTTGGGCTTTTAAGGTGCGTTTTGCGGGGTTGACTCATAGCTGAACCGCTATCATACCAAATGTATGCAAAGTAATCAAGACCGCCTTTAATTGCGAAATCTGCTTCCTTTTCCCAAATATCAAGAGTATATTCAGGGAACGAAATTTTCGCACCGTCAACGCAGGAGAAGAAAGGTGCCTGATTATGATATTCCTTATATGAAAGTACCTTTGCAACCTGGTCTGCAGGAGTTTCGCCATCAGGATTTGACTTTGTAAAAGCATCCCAGCGAATTGTACCTACAAGGCGTTTTTTCTGTGTGCTTACAGGTGGGAATTTTCTTGTTCTTTCCTGAATTTT
>JAZOMK010000065.1:0-3024 GCA_045653985.1 Clostridia bacterium
CCTGACAATGGGAGGCTTTGGGAATAGCAAAACACAAACTATTTAAAAAAGCTGTTGCTAAAGAGTGCAAAAAAATTCACAGTACAAGGCGTGGCGTTCTGAAGGCGAGGGCGCTTACACGCCCCGTAAGTAACCGAACCTTCATGGTTGCCACAACACAGTAATGTGAAGATTTTTTGTGCTCTTTTATTTTTTTATACTCTGAAGAATAACATCCATTACATTCTGACACCCCTTGTGCGCCCCACTATTTTTCATAACCTCTGCAAAAGATGCGCGTTTATCATAAAGCTCTTTAATGGAGGAAACAAGGAGGTCCTCGGTAACGTCTTCTTCAAAAATCTTCATGCAATAGCCTAAAGATTCAAACTCAATGGTGTTATCAATCTGGTCGCCACGAGAAAATTCCTTTGACAAGGGAATCAACAACATGGGCTTATTAAGTGCTAAAAATTCGTTGATGCTGTTTGAGCCTGCGCGAGAAACAACGATATCGGATAATGCCATAATATCGGGCAATTCCTCGTTTACGTACTCAAGCTGAATATAACCTTTTTTATTGATGGTTTCGTCCATTTTGCCCTTGCCGCAGATATGTACGATATTGAAAATCGGTAAAATTCTATCTAAAACCTTGCGGATATTATCGTTAATAACCTTTGCGCCAAGACTGCCACCCATAATCAAAATCACGGGCTTTTCATCAAGCTGAAGTTTTTTGCGTGCGATATCCGCACTGCCATGCAAAAGGGATTCTCTTAAAGGTGTGCCTGTACAAACACCTTTTTTGCCTAAATTTTCAGCCGTTTTCTTAAAGGTTGTGCAAGCCTTTTTTGCATGAGGAAGACACAATTTTGTGGCTAAACCGGGCGTCATGTCCGATTCATGGATAACGATAGGCACTCTTTTAGCCTTTGCCGCCATAACAACGGGCACGGAAACAAAACCGCCTTTTGAAAACATACCAACAGGCTTTAATTCCTTAAAAATCTTTTTAGCCTGAAAGTAGCCTTTAATAACCCTAAAAGGGTCGGTAAGATTCTTAATATTATTATATCTTCTAAGCTTGCCCGCGCTGATGCCATGATAGGTTACGCCGGGCAATTTTTCTATTAAATCCCTTTCAATGCCCTCGGTTCTTCCAATGTAGTGGATGGTGTAGCCTTTATCCTGCAATAAGGGAATCAACGCAATATTAGGTGTAACGTGGCCAGCCGTACCGCCACCTGTAAAAACGAAATTCATATTATAACTCCAACTCGATTTTTCTGCCTGTAGGCTCATATTTAGTAAGCTTTACGCCAACCATATTAAGCATTTTCTTTGATGCGATTACGCCCTCGGTATCGGCATACTTATCAGAAAGATAAATGATTTCAGAAATACCTGACTGTATAATCGCCTTTGCACATTCGTTGCAGGGGAACAAAGTAACGTAGCACTTTGCGCCTTTAAGTGATGCACCTGCATTATTTAAGATTGCGTTAAGCTCAGCATGACAAACGAAAGCATACTTGCTGTCAAGCATACCGCCCTCTCTGCCCCAAGGCATTTCGTCATCATGGCAGCCGCGCGGCATACCGTTATAGCCAACCGTTAAAATCTTGTTTTCTTGGCTGACTATGCAAGCGCCTACCTGCGTACCTGCATCCTTGCTTCTTTGTGCCGAAAATAAGGCGATACCCATAAAATATTCATCCCATGAAATATAGTCTTGTCTTTTCATAAAGCTTCTCCTTAAAGTATATTTAAGATATTATACCGCATATTCCGTTTTTTTGCAATTACGTTGTTTTAATTTTGATGACGTCATTAATAACGCCAATCTTGTAGGTTGAAAAACCGTCTTGTGTTTCATAAAGTTCAAGACTTGCACCATCAATATGATAGGGTTTAACATCCTTTAAGCTTATGTAAAATTCCTTACTTTCAGCCTTTTTTAATGCTTCGGAAACGTTGATAGTAATAAGATTTTCGCCTTCTTCAACCGTTGCCAAAGTGTGATATATTGCCTGATTCGCAGCAAATGCCATGTTTTTAGAAAGCATTGTGCCAAAGTAGCGCGCCTGCCTTTTAAAGAAGGCTACCCACTTATCAACAAACTCAAGATTATCTTCAGGGTTATCCCTTAAAAAGTTCTCCCAATGGCAACCCATTACCGCATAAGCAAAAGGTCTTTTAATGCCATCAAAGGTAGGAATATCAGGTAAATTATCAGGGTTTACGTTATGGTCAGCATAGCTTGTAAAGTCGTCATCCATATTAAGAAAAACGATTTTATCAAAAAATTCCATTAACTGCGTATGCTCTGCCCACAAGTTTTTCCAATATTTGATGCCGTATTTCTGCGCCTTTTTTGCATACTCAACGGAAATTTCCTTGTCTTTATAAAGGCTTGCAGGTGAAATTATACTTTCAACTTTTTTAGTAAATCCCCACGAATTATATATTTTAAACCAAGTGTCAATATGTGCATCAACATACTCAGCCGAAACGGGCAAAACGGGGTAATCAACGCGCCTTTCCTTAGTGTCTGAGGGGATATCATAGGAATAAAAACTCCCTTGGGTTGCCGTAATTTTCGCCATTTACCCAATAGCCGTGCATAAGACCGTGGAAAGCGATATCAATAAACTCACTTTCCTCAATTTGCTTAAAGCATTTTTCGGCAAGAGGATAGTCAATTTTACTTGCCATATCCCAGTTTTCTTCATCCCATGTTGCGTGTTCCATACCGCGCAAGATATTATCCTTATCCCACTCACCCAATACAAGACCGCAAAGAATGTGCATATCAAGCTTTTTGCCGATTTCGTTTAGTACGGCGTAGTCCTCAGCAACGTGATTTCTCGGCATATGGGTGCGGGCAGGGCGACTTTCCATAAGTCCGTTTTTACCCTTGAACCAGCCGATATCGTCAACAACAACTTGTAATGCTACGGGAATTTTGATGTTTTTCATAGGTTACGCTCCTTATAAGGTATAACTTTACTTTAAAACTCAATTTTTATAATGCTGTCAATT
>JAZOMK010000066.1:0-2422 GCA_045653985.1 Clostridia bacterium
GCGAGGGGAGTCGAACCCCTGTCCAAAGAAGCGGAAATATGGTTTTCTACGAGCATAGCCGATAATTTAAGATTCCCTTTTACGCTTGCATAACGGCACGCTTACGTATCAGGTAGCTTCATTTTACATCGCGGCAGCAAAGCTTATGCCGCTGACGTGCTCTGTGTAATTTGACACCGGTGATCTGAACCCACAGACAGCTCAGGCCGATGGTAGGTGCAATTAAGCAGCTACTAAATTAGTATTGTTATTAGCGTTTATATTTACGCTCGGGTTTTTAACGTGCGCCCCGAAATCACGGCTCGCTTACCATACCACCGGACAACCCTGTCGAAACCTTTACGCCCCCATATAATAACGGCACGAAGCCGTTAGTTATTGGATTTAAACCAGATTTCAAATAAGAATTTTACGGAAGCATCCATCCACGGTGCAGTGTAGTGCTTATATTCAATATTATTTGTTGCATAATCACTTGTAGCAAGACCATGAGGACCGAAAGGATAAACGTGAAGTTCAAAAGGAACGTTATTTTCAGCCAATTTTGTTGCAAAAACAAGGCTGTTTTTAACGGGAACAACGCTATCGCTTGCAGTATGCCACAAGAACGTGGGCGGTGTTTCGGTATTCACCTGATTTTCAAGAGACATCTTTTTATAAACTTCAGATTCCGTATCAGTTGTACCTGCAACATTATCAATAGAATATTTATGCGCAAACATTAAATCAGCAGAAATTACAGGATAGCCTAAAACCATTGCATCGGGCCTAATATCCTCTGCCTTTGCATTAAGCATATTTAAAACGATTTCATCATTCCACAAAACGCCAAGAGTTGCGGCAAGATGACCGCCTGCAGAATATCCGTTTACAGCAATTTTATGACTATCAATGCCCCATTCCTCTGCGTGCTTTCTTATGTAAAGCATTGATGCGGCTATTTCAGCAAGCTGTTGTGGATAATGTTCAGGTCTAATGCTGTAATGAAGAACAAAGCAAGAAAAGCCTTCTGTTAAATATTTATATGCAATAGGGTCGCCTTCTCTGTAGCTTACACCGCAATATCCGCCGCCGGGTGCAATAAGCATTGCAGGAATTCTTCTGCCCTCTACAATGCGAGGTGTAGCATCATTTATAAAGCAATGGAGTTCAGGATCCTGTTGCGTTTGAAGGCAAGGAAATTCCTCTTTTAATTTTACAACAAAATATTTCATATTATTCTCCCCTATTTTTTGTTGCGCGGTCAATAGCACGATTCATATCTTTAATTGCAGCATCCTCGCGCTTATCGTGAAGTTTTTTACCTTTGCAAAGGGCAACCTCAATTTTAACAAAGCCGTTTTTAAAATAAGCTTTTAAAGGTATAAGAGTATAACCGTCAATTTTCATTTTACCGAAAAGACGGTCAATTTCGCGGCGGTGCATAAGCAACTTACGCGTACGAAGGGGATCTTTATTAAAGATATTACCCTTTTCATAAGGTGAAATGTGCATACCGATAACGAACATTTCGCCACCGCGGATAATGATATGGCTGTCTTTAAGATTAGTTTTACCCTGACGAAGCGATTTAACTTCAGTACC
Organism: Clostridia bacterium; assembly: GCA_045653985.1. Taxonomy (GTDB): domain Bacteria; phylum Bacillota; class Clostridia; order Christensenellales; family QALW01; genus UMGS1322. The sequence continues at coordinate 1,585 of JAZOMK010000066.1, forward strand.
GAAAAGTTCGATACCTGCTTCATAAGTGTCCTCGATAAAATAATCATGACGAGCTTTTTTGTTTTCAGTTATAATTTTTATACCTTTATCCATTATTTGCTCCAATTAAATTTCAAGTTTTATATTACATTGTTTTTTAAAAAAAGTCAAGCCAAAAGAGTAAATTCTACCTTGCCTTCAGGAATATTTACAGCAAAAACACGAATATTGACTCTATCGCCAAGACGATAGGTATTTTCATCGCTTTTAAGCTGATATCGGGCTTCATCATAATCAAAATACCCTTTCATTGTATTTATGGGAATGAAGCCTTCAACGGTGTTATCAAGTTCAACAAACATACCGTATGCAGTAACACCTGAAACTGTGCCTGAATATTCTTCACCTATGCGTTTTTCCATATACTGCGCTTTGCGGATATCCTCAACGTCGCGCTCGCACATAGCGGCATTTATCTCTTGGGTTGTTGATACGCTTGCGCAGTTTTCAACGCGATTCTTTAACTCATATAACCCTTTTTTATTGTTTTCAAAAGTCATATTAAGTGCGCGATGAACCATTAAGTCAGGATATCTTCTGATCGGTGAAGTAAAGTGAAGATAATGTTCATAGCTTAACCCGAAGTGGCCATCACAAGTAGCCTTATACTTTGCCTTGCTCATTGAACGAAGCATAGTTTTTTTGATCAACGCTTCTTCAGGTGTATTTTCAGCCTCAAGCAAAACTTTTTGGAAGTCCTGCGGTTTTGGGTTTAAAGGCAGCCTATAGCCAAAGACGTTTATAAGCTCCTTAAAAGCTTCAAGTTTCTTTTCCTCAGGCGCTTCATGAACGCGATAGA
>JAZOMK010000067.1:0-5335 GCA_045653985.1 Clostridia bacterium
GCCTTCATCGTCAACTTCATCGTCAAATTCAGTTGTGAATTCCTGATTTTCTTCAATGCTGTGTGTGCCGAATATTGCAGATGTAACGCTGTTTATTTCAACGTTTTCGGAATCGTCTTCTTCTGTGGGTTCTGCAGGTGCGTCTTCGCTAATTTCTGTTGTAACGATAGGTGCAACGCGGGGGATAACGGTAGTATCACTGCTTACATCAGCTACTGCGTTTATCTCAGCACCTTCTTCAAAGTCCTCAAATTCGTCGTAATCTTCATATTCGTAATCGTCATAATCATCATCGTAAGCGGCTGAATCAAATGAGTTTATTGTTCTGCGTCTTACAGAAACGTTTGCTGATTTAGGCTCTTTTCTCAATTTGATTATGATAAAGATAATAAGAAGAATAATGAAAATAATAAGTAATATTGCTAAGAAAATCCAAAGTAAAATCTTAAAATCAAAACCTGAACCTTTGTCTTTGCCATCATCATCGTTTGTATTATCATTGATGTTTGATGGGGTAGGTGTTGCGGCTGAAGGTGTATATGTAGCAGGTGTTGATAAGCCGTTATTCGTACCTGTATAAGTTACCTCAAAAACACAATCTCTTGTTTCTTCTTTTCCGTCAATGGTATAGCACAAAGTAAAATCAACAAGTGTTGCTTCGGCGGGGATTGCAACTTCGATAACGTGCTCAACCTGAGCGATGCTTGAACCTCTTGAAGCAGGTATGTTTGAAAGGTTTATTCTGTCAATAAGAGAGCTTTTTTCCAACAAATAAACGTTGCGTAATTCTACTTTGCCACCATTTTCAATAAGAAGTGTAAAGGTGATTTTTCCGCTATCGTCAAGTGTAGGGGGATTTGCATTTTTTATAGTAACCTTAACATCGTTAGGAAGGTTAAGGTCTTCAGCTGTTATTGCGATTGCTTCTTTAAGTTCATCATTTGCAAGACCGGGGTACTGATAAGTAATTTTGAACTTATGCTTTCCGCTTTTTGTAACATCAAACTCAAACTCGCCCTCATAAATATTGACTATAGATTGTCCGTTTTCAGGTGCGGCGGGAATTGTAATATTTGAGAAAATAATGTTTGCATCAGGTGAATCGCTGTCATATATTGTAACGTTTGTAAGGGGAACTTTTGAATTGTTGGTAACGCTGAAATAGAACGTGTGTGAAGCGCCTACGTAAGCAACGTCATAACTGATGCAATGAAGTTCAACAATAGGTGTAACGTCTGTAGCACTAAGCTCAACCATCGTTCCTGCTACGGTATATTCCTGACCTTTATATGTAAACTTAACGGTAGGTGTAAGTATAAGCTTACCATCAATAGTAACGTTGGGAACAACAAATTCGCAAGAAGATTCAGAACCTACGCCTGTCTTGAGTTCAGCTATTGACTGGAACTGAATTCTGCTGTCGTGTGTTTGTGCGTTAATGTCCTCAAGTAAAACGTTTTCAACAGGAACATTACCTTCGTTCTGGATGAAATATTTAATTGAGAAAGGTACACCGGGAACTACGGCACCATCAACAGTAGCCGAAACTGTTACACTGGGTTTTGCAACGATAATTGTAAATGAGGCTTTTGTGGTACGTGATTTACCTGAAAAGTCAACCCAGTTAAGCACGAATTCAACGTTTTTGTCTGCTGTGGTATGGTTAAAGAAAACGCTTTCGGTGTAATATACGGTACCTGAATCTTTGCTTATAAGCTTATCTTTTGAGAAAGAGAAGTTTGTATCGCTGTTGGTAATGTCTTTTATAGTGAAATCTTCAGTGCCGTTAGGTGAAATTTCAAATCTTAATTTAAGGTCATCAGCTGAACCCTGAATAATCTCATTTGCGCCATCAAGTGTTGTAACGGTAAATGTGAAAGGCGGAATCTGTGATGGCGGTGCCGTTGGTGTAGGTTCGGGTGTTTGCGTCGGTGTTGGTGTAGGCGTCGCGGTAGGCGTCGGTGTTGGTGTTGGTGTTGGGGTAGGTGTTAGGGTAGGGGTTGGTTCGGCCGGCTCTTCAGAAACGTCGGGTGAAACAACCGGTGAATTAGTTGGCTCGTCAGTATCTGGCTCAGCAAAAACTACAGAATTAAAAACCAACGAAATAACTATAAGCAAACATAAAATAAGCTTTTTCATCAAAAACCTCCGTAGTGATGATAATATTTTATTATATTGTAATGTATTATTCATAAAATGTCAAGACAGAATATATGCAAATATACGCATATTTCCGTTCTTTTTTTGTAGAATTTTCCATATATTTTAGCGGTGATGATATTGAATAAAATAATAAAAATGATTTTGTCCATAATGCTTATTACTGCAGTAATTACAGTACCTATTGGGGTGTATGATGCCCTTAATACCGATAAAATAACTGATGAAATTTATCGCCGACGTGAAAAATATTTTTACGGTGTTATAAACGTATGGCAAATTGATTCTTTTGAAGGTGGTATTGGCAGTAGAACAAACTTTCTTCAGGAAATTTCAAAAAGTTTTGAAAAGAAAAATAACGGTGTTTATATAAACATTGAAACCATAACCGTTGAAAAAGCTGAAAAACTTATATCTTCAGGGCAGAAAAAGCCTGATATCATTTCTTACGGCAATGGCGTAAATATAGACGAAAGCAATTTTATAAATCTTGAACTTGAAAATATGCCTACTGTAATAAAAAAATTAACAACTTTAAAAGCTGTACCGTGGTGTATGGGCGCTTATTTTATGATTGGTGATGCTGATAAAACAAAGTGGGGTAATGATGGCTACGTAAAGAAAACCAAAAAAGGTGAAAGCACAATATTTTCGGTGGGCGTTCCTGAAAGAAAAGGCCATAATGCACTTGGCGGAGTAAATATTTTAAATGGCGAATTTGGTATTTTCAAAGGAACTTCCCAAGAAGTTTTCGAGGCATACAATTATTCACAAAAAACAATAAGGATGATTGGTACGCAGCGCGATCTTTACCGTTTGCAAGGGTTAGAAGATAAGCAAAAAGCGCGTAATGGCGAAGTAACTTTTTTAGGGTATACCGATCTTTTTCAGTACGTTTCAATTTTTAACTGCGAAAACTCAAAGAAAACAGATATGATGAATAGTTACATAAACTTTCTGCTTGAAAAAAAACAGCAGGATAAATTAGGCGATATTGGTATGTTTCCCGTAATGGTTGAAGCAGAACCTCAATATACAAATTCTCATGTAAAAGAATGTTGGCAGTCAATAAAGGAAAAAGGAATTGAAGAATTTTAAAAAAAGATTGATAAAAACGCAAAAAAGAATTGAATTTTTTTGCACTTTGCGGTATAATATTTCGGAGTATATAGTAGGAGGGGCAGTATGTCCATTTGCAGATTTACAGATTTTGTTGCAGAACGCGGTTTTGATTATATCGTTGATGCACCAATGAATGAATATACAACTTTTAAAATAGGCGGAAAGGCTGATATTCTTATACAGCCAAGGTCAAATGACGAGCTTATTGAAATTATTAAAAAGGCAAAGGAATTTTCTGTTCATTTAACCTTTATCGGCAATGGCTCAAACTTATTGGTGCTTGATGGCGGTATCAGGGGTGCGGTTATAAAATTCGGGCAGAATATGGCAAAAAGCTATGTTGATGGCGATGTTATATTTGCTGAAAGCGGTATAACCCTTGCGCGCCTTGCAAATATTGCAGTTGAAAACCAATTAACGGGTTTTGAGTTTGCTTCAGGTATTCCCGGTACTTTAGGTGGCGGAATCGTTATGAACGCAGGTGCATATAAAGGCGAATTAAAAGATGTTATTACTGAAGTTACCGCCCTTTGTGAAGATGGCACAATAAAAACATTCAATAATGGTGAACTTGATTTTTCCTACAGACACAGCATTTTTACAGATAGCTCAATGCTTATCCTTTCTGCTAAAATAAAATTGCAAAAAGGTAAGGTTGACGATATTAAAGAGTATATGAGCGAACTTGCCCAAAAACGCAGAAATTCTCAGCCACTTGAGTATCCAAGCGCAGGCAGTGCGTTTAAACGCCCCGTAAACGGTTACGCCGCAGCGATGATTGATTCTTCAGGCTTAAAAGGCTATACTGTAGGCGGTGCGCAGGTATCAGAAAAACACGCAGGTTTCGTTATAAATAAAGGCAACGCAACTGCTGCAGATATTGTACAGTTATTAGAAGACGTAAAAGAAAAGGTATTTAAAGAACACAACACAATGCTTGAGCCTGAAATTATTATCATAGGCGAAAAAGCATAAAATAAACGTTGAGGGGAGGAAAACGGATGAAATTTGTAATTGTAACGGGGCTTTCAGGTGCAGGAAAAACTACTGCATTGAAAATGCTTGAAAATATGGGTTTTTTCTGTGTTGATAACCTCCCAAGTATACTTTTAACTAAGTTTGCCGATCTTTGCTTTCAAGGGAACAATGAATTTACAAAGGTAGCCGTAGGTATTGATGCTCGTGGCAGAACTTTTTTTGATGCCTTTGAAACTTCTTTGGAGTATATGGAAAAAAATAATTATCCCATTGATATATTGTTCCTTAATTGCGAGAAGGACGAACTTGTAAAACGCTATAATTTTACAAGGCTTGTTCATCCCCTTGCAGATGAATACGGCACACTTTTGGAATGTATCGAAAAAGAAATTGAAATACTTGAACCCATCAAAAAACATTCAACCTTTTTAATTGATACGTCTAAAATGCAATCAAAGAATATAAAAACGTCGTTAGAACGTCTTTACGGTAACGGCAATGAGGGTACAATAAAAACTTATATATCGTCCTTTGGCTTTAAACGCGGTGTGCCTGTTGATGCTGATTTTATTTTTGATGCAAGGTTTTTACCAAACCCCTATAACGTTCCTGAATTAAGGGCACATTGCGGTCTTGAAGGCGTTGTTGTTGATTATCTTAATAAGTTTGAAATTTTCAATAAAACAGTTGATATGGTATACCAACAGCTTAAATATATTATCCCGAATTATTCCGTATCAGGTAAGCAGGAGCTTTTTTATGCTATAGGTTGTACAGGCGGTTTTCATAGATCCGTCGCCATAGCTGAAGCAGTTTCCCAAAAGCTTAAAGCTGACGGCTTTGAAATAATACGCGACCATAGAGACCTTGAAATTGAGGGGGAAAAATGGAAAAATCCTTCACAACATTAACAAGGCTTGAGCTTGCAAAACGTAAGTTTTCAAAGGATACCCATCTTCTTGCCGAACTTGCCGCATTCAGTTTTTCTTCAGGCAATATAAAATTGGGCAGAGGTAGCCTTTCTCTTCAGCTTTCAAGCGAAAGTGAAGAAGTTATTTTGCGTGTAGCAAGCATA
>JAZOMK010000068.1:0-6928 GCA_045653985.1 Clostridia bacterium
ACGATCCGACTTGAATCTTTGCTATACCACCATGCGTATGGCCCGCAAACATCAAATCTCCCCACGTATCAGGTGAATATTCTTCAAAAACATTAGGTTCATGAATTGCGGTAATCTTGAAATTATTTTCGTTTGAATAAATATAATCACTAAAACTGCCGCCTGCGTAAGACCAGAATGATGACGGATTAGAGGTTAAAACACCGTAAACATCCACAGTAGTCTTACCTATCGTTATGGTATCATAAGAATTTTTAAGCACCTTAACACCAACGTTTTCAAGTTTTTCAGCAAAAGGATCGGCAATATCAAGAAGTTTCTGTGGTTCGCGATTATCATCATTAAAACCAAACTTATTATCAAGTGCGTCCTGTGTTAAGGTAGTATCGTAGAATTTTTCCACTTCGTTGTTTCCGTAAATATAATACGAAGGCGCTATCTTGGCAAACTGCTCACACAAATTTATAACTTTATCATCTGATTCAACGTCGGATTCAACACAATCGCCCGTAAGTAATATTAAGTCAGGAGAAAGTTTTTCAACTCTTTCAACTAAATCTTTATTATTATCGCCAAATGAACAATTATGTAAATCTGAAATTTGAATAACTCTAATTTTGTTATTGACTTTTAAACTTCCTACGCAATAGAAAGTTTCTTTAAAATTACGATTTTCAACATAATTGCAACCCATCACCGCGATAGATGCAGCAATCATAATAAACACTAAACTTATTATAAAAAAACGTAAGACCTTTACTCTTTTGTTGCCTGTTTTTTTCGCCTTTTTTTCACTCATACCTTAGGTCTTCCTTTCTTTTTATTTTCCAAAACTTTTTTATACAAATTGTGAGTTTCCGAAGCAATATCAGCCCAATTATACTTACTAAGAATAAACTCATCAACGCCATTTTTAAGTTCATTTACAGCGTTTTCATCATTACATAAATCCTGAAGTTTTTTTGTTAAATCTTCAACATTGCTTTTATTAAAAATTAAAGCTTTATCCTCTGTTACCAATGTATTTTCAGGAATATCTGAACAAATCACAGCATTACCATATGCAAGAGCTTCCAACAAACTTAACGACATTCCCTCAATATCTGACGGTAGCACAACCAGATAAGCATTACTATATATTTCGACCAACACATCACCGGATATAAATCCCGTAAAAATAATATTGGGATTATTTTCAGCCATCTTTTTAAGCATTGCAACATATTCATCGGTATCACTTGTATCGCCTGCGATAATAAGTTTTTTGTCGGTTTTAATATTATTATAAGCTTCAATGAGATAATGGACGCCTTTTTCAGCAGTAAGACGTGATACCATGCAAATATACTCGCCTTTTGATACACCATAAAGTTCTGTTATTTTATCAGCACTCTTTTTTACAGGTTTTTCTATTCCGTTATGTATCAATACCGTTTCACGTTTATAGGTTTCAAGAAAATATTTTTTCGCGCTTTCGCTTAAAACTATAATTTCATCGGCATATCTTACCATTACGTGCTCGCCAAACTTTATATATTTTGAAGCGAAGGATTTACCCCATTTTTCTCTTTGCCAATCAAGGCCATGAACGGTTGCAACGCAACGTTTACCAAACATTTTGGGAATCCACATAGCAGCACATGGTCCTTCAGCATGAAAATGTACTACATCATATTTTCCAAACGCAGCACTTATTGCCGCAGTAAAAGAAGCAATCATCGCCGAAACTCCTTTTACTTTTAATGTCCATGCCTTTTTAAGTTTTACATTGCGATATCTTTTGTTAATTACAGTACCTACATACTCGTTCTCAACTTTATCAGAAGATCGGTTATAACATGTAACATCGATTCCTGATTCTGCCAATAAGGGGCATAACGAAGTAAGAACGTTCTCAATACCGCCTCTTCTTGAAGGGACAACTTTATGCCCTATCATCGCAACTTTCATAAAATATCTCCAATCTGATGGGATTTATCTGCCTGTACCACTAAGCATTACTATAGGTGTTTTAAGCATTATTAAAATATCACCGGGGAATGTTCTATTTTGAATATAATCAAGATCCATTTCAACCCATTCTTCAAATGGCACGTCATTTCTATTTTTATGTATCTGCCACGTGCAAGTAATTCCGGGTGTTACGTGCAAACGAAGCTTTTGATAATCGGTATAAAACTCAACTTCACGAGGCAGCGGTGGTCTGGGGCCTACCAACGTCATATCACCCTTGAAAACATTGAAAAACTGCATCAGTTCGTCTAAAGATAATTTTCTGAGAACCTTACCAACTCGTGTTATTCTGGGATCGTTTTTAATTTTAAAAACAGGACCTTCCATTTCGTTTTTATCTTTAAGTTCTTCCAGCAACTGTTCTGCATTGGGACGCATAGTACGGAACTTGTACATATAAAATTCTTTACCATGTCTCCCAACTCTTTTTTGTTTAAAGAACGGTCCGGCCTTAGGATCATCAATACAAATAACTACAGCTATGATAATCATCAGTGGAAGGAAGAACAGCAAAATAAGCGTTGCAAAAAAGATGTCAAACAATCTTTTTTTACGCCAATAAGATATGTATGATTTTTCAATCAGCGCTTCTAATTTTGCTCGTGTTTTCTCATCAACTTTTTCGGTATCAATATAAGGCATTTCATATCCTTCTTTCTTTTGCTTATATTAAAATTTAAAATTCATTAACGCATTATATTCATTGAGTCTGTTTTCGGAAAGGTAAAACTTTTCAAAACCTTCTCTACAGCCTTCAATTAACCGTTCACCCTTTAATAAATACCCCGGATGAAGTGTAATTTCAATGTCTTTGTTATATTTTTTAGATAAATTTATATATCTCGGAAGTACTTTTTTTATATTGTTTTCAGTCATTTTTCCTGAAAACATTACCCCCATAAAATAACCTGTATTTATTTTAGCTTTTTTTAGTTTGTTTTTATCAAACAAAGCACAAAATTTTAACATCATTTGCTTTATAAAACCTTTAATGTTAAATGAAAAAGTAAGCATATAAGGCATTATCGGTTCATCAGGCATCCGCAAATAATCAACTTTAATTTTTTCATCATCAATTACCTTCAGTAACGTTTTAAAAATAAGCGGGATCATATGTACGTGTTGATGGCTGTCAATCATCAATGGAACATCGCCTATTTCTTTTTTCCAGAATAACAGTTGATTTTTGATTTCTTTATAAAGTTGCACCTGAAGAACTTTTCTGTTACCAAACATTGAACTAAAGAAAAGACCGACAAAAGAATATTTAAAATATCCTTTTTTTGAAACCAACTTGTCAACTTCACTTAAAGGTGATAAAGGACTTCCCTCAACCAAATTAAGATGCAATGACAGTTTTACATTTTTTCCGGCAATTTTTTCTTTATAATTTTCAATTTCTCCGTTAGGGATAACACTTATTTTATTTAAAACGCTTTCGTTAAGGCATTTGACTATTCTTAGATTCGATTCTTTGGATATACCATAATCGTCTGCACAAAAATATATCATCTTCCGCTACCTCAGATCGCTTAATTTAACAACTACTACCCCATCAATTACAGCTATTGAATCTTTCGCAGGCCAGATTCCCATATTGTAATCATTTAATTTTTCAAGCAGTTCGATTTTTTCTTCACCGGCAACAAAGTTATAGCTTTTACCGCAGTAATCATTTAACGTACTGCACAAAACACTTTGCCCTACAACTTCATCATCCGCTCTTAAAATATAACTGTCAGTAGTGCCTGTAATTTCAAGCGGAAGTTTTGCAGAATATGCTTCGCTCCCCTCAAGTGCCCCGACAACCAATATTTTTTCACATTCATCAGCGCCCTCAGTCTGCTCAATTCTATCAGCAATTCTATTTAAAGCACCAAATGATTTTTCACATGCAATATCCAACTTATGATAGCTTATATTTGCAATAACAACCTGAACAAAAATCAATACCGCAACAACAGAAAGAATACTCCATTTTTTTACTGATGCTAATTTTACAGATTCAAACTGAACATTCTCATATTGAAGTATCAATAATAAATAAAAAACAGAATATCCCATTCGCATCAAATTATGATAATCAATTTGACTGTTTACAAAACTAAGCATACATGCGCCAATAGGCAAAAGAACCACAAATACGCCAATAAATAAAACTTTTGATAAACTGGGTTTGTTTTTAACTATATCAACGATATATAATACTATTACGGAAGCAAATATAACAGCATTTATCATACTAAATAAACTTAACGAATTAAAGAAAAAATCGAAAAAAGTTTCTTTTACTATATATAATGAGCCAAATAAATTAAGTTCAGATAAAGATGCCGCACTATCTAACCCTTGATACTCCATTAAGGCCGTTCCTGTAATTTTTAACGTTACGGTTAAAACGAGATAATATAATACCATACCCGCTATACCGGTAAGCAAAAACTTAATACACTTAATAAATATATCTTTTATTTTTGTTTCCTTGCGTAATGCTTCAATTATAAGAAAGCATAATAAAAGTGTAATCGTAACCGTTATGTATGCCTGATAAATGCCTACTGATAAAGCGATTATTACAGCAGATGCAATATATTTGGGCTTTTCAGCAGTCATTAAAAGTGCCGCTATACAAGCAAGCAAAAAAGAAAGTGCATATGCGTCAGCCACATAGCCATAAAGCATTACGGAAGTAACGGTTGGAAACGAAACTATCATACCTCCGATAAGCACCGCTGTTATATTGTTTTTAACATTGAACATTTTGCAGATGCAAACAGATGCCAATGCGTGATATAAAATAGCTAAAATTCCAGTAAGCCATGGTAAATCATAGAAAGAACTCGGTGCAGATACAACAGGAAGAAACCATCTGCCCAAACCAAGCATATTTTGTTCATCATATCTGAAAACAAGAGAATCCCAATTTGGCAACCAATTCGTAATTTTATAAAGATGTGCAATAAATCCAATTATAACTACTGATAAAAAACAAATTTTCCATTGAGGAAGAATTTTATTTTTTAACTTTAATATGAATTGTTCAGGCAATATTACCACTCCAACCACTTAAATTTATGTAAGAACTTGCCATAAAGTTTGTTATATAATTTTACGCCAATTATTCTTTTAATTCGCGTTGTTCTTTTGGTAACAGAAGAAGTCCACGAAGCTGAATAATGATGTATTGAATATGTATTTTTTGTTTTTGTTATCTTGCCGGTGTAATAGTCCATGGGGCAAAAATAATCTTCAGGAAAAAACGCTGTATCAAGAAAAATTTGTTTGGTATTACCGGTATCCATACCAAGCTTTTTCAGCGTATCGGTGTTTCTGTCAGGACAAGGTGTAATATCATAGCTTCCATCAGGTTGGATAAATGATATATCGTCATAATCTGCAAGAAACTTACCAATAAGTTCGTTTCCTTTTTCAGCACCGAATCCAAGACCGCTTGCAATAATGCCCTTTTCATCAAACCCCATATATGCTTTGTAATCAAGCAAATCATCAAGAGGTTTGATCAGCTCAACGTCGGTATCAAGATAAATTCCGCCATTATCATAAATAACCTTGAGTCTTGCAACGTCGCTGACAAATGCCCATTTTTTTGCATCATAAGCTTCCTTCATATATTTGTTTTGTGAGATATCAAAATTATCTTCATTCCAACAAACTATTTCATAATCAGGACAATACTTCTTCTAGCTTTTTATACATTTTTTTGCAAGCTTTGGCATTTCGCCTTTACCAAACCAGCAATAATGAATTACCTTAGGAATACTCATTCTTTATTCCTCCTAAGCTGTATCATATTTTTAAAAGCATCTTTAAAAAACAGCAAGTTAGCTACAAAATACAAAGGTACTATCCATAATGAATGAATTATTCCTTTTATTAAAAGATTCATAAATGAAAGTCCGCTAAAACTGTCAACAAAGAATAAAATCATAACAAGTGCAAATACTGCACCGTTTACAAGCCAGATTTTATATGTACTAAATACAGTTCTGCCAAGCACCTTATTATTTGAATAATAAATCATTAAAGCGCCTCTGAAAATAAGTGCAACTATCGTGCCAAGAACAGCACCGCAAATGCCCCAAAGGATAATTGCAACAATAGAAACTGATATATTTATTACCATTTCCCAAATAGCATGGGAACGTGTTTCTTCAAACTTACCCGAATACTCAAGAACATGGTTTGACGGTAACTTTCCGTTTGATAAAAGATTCATCAAAACAAAAAGGAAAACCAACAATGAATTTGTATAATTTGCATCATTGATGCCACTTGTATAAATTTGAATAAGTGGTAATAAAAATACCGCCATCAAGGTATATATAATAAACGTTGACATTATGTAAAGTGTCTCGTAAACGTTATAAACCTTCAAAAATTTTTCTTTATCAGTATGAAACATCTGCCCAAGCGCAAAGCTGAAACCTGAAATAATACTTGTTATAAAATTTTGCACCTGAGAAAAGAAAATGTTATATATTGTATATATGCTTACTACCGTAAAATCACATAAAAAAGATAACAGTAAAATATCAGTATTATTAAATACCATTCCTGAAATCTGGTGAACTAATACAGACTTTCTTTGAGAAATTGCCTGAAAATCAGGATTTTCGTTGACTTTAAGCCATTGATAACGTTTCTTAGCATGCAAATATATATAACAAAGTTGCAAAAGCGATAACGTACAATATACAAGCTGAATAAGTAAAATACTATCCGTAAGTAAAAGCACAAGAATTTTACCAATGTTTGCTAAAAGTTGCAGTATCGTTTCTGAGTTTGTAATTATGTATTTTCTGCCATCAACTTCTAAAAGAATTCTGTATTTAGCTTGTACAAAATAGCTGAATAAAGAAGGTAATGCTGTTAAAATTATAATTCCAAAAAGCAC
>JAZOMK010000069.1:0-5134 GCA_045653985.1 Clostridia bacterium
CCTTGCAATGTTTTTTAGGCTCTGACAGAACGCGAGAATTCCCCGAAACCAAGACCCTCGAGAAATCGAGGGTCTTTTTCTGTGTTACGAAGCGTATAAAACCTCGGTTACTTACGTCTTTGTAAGCGCCCTCGCGTTCAGAACATCGCGCCTTGGCTTGCGAATTTTATCGCGTTCCTTGGTTTGCGGTGTAATTTTCGTCTGTGTAAACTCCTTTGCAATTAACCGCACGTGCCGTGCCTTGCGATTTTTTTGGCTATGGTGGGCTTTTACATCGTTTGAACAATGGAAAATGTCGGTTTTGCATATGGACTTTTCTGTGGTAATATGGTATAATATAATAAATGAAATTTATGAGGTATCGTATGAACGTAGTTGTAATTGACGGGCAGGGCGGTCAGCTTGGCGCGCAACTTATAAAAGAAATCGCGGTGCAATTTCCGTCTTTTGAAATCATCGCTATTGGCACAAATGCAATGGCAACGGCGGCAATGCTTAAAGCAGGCGCAAAAAAGGGCGCAACGGGGGAAAATCCTACAATAGTAGCTTGCCGTAAGGCTGATGTTATAATTGGACCTATCGGCATAGTTGTTGCTGATTCATTGCTTGGTGAAGTTACTGAAAAAATGGCGGTTGCTGTTGGCAGGGCAGATGCGGTAAGAATTTTAATACCTATGAATAAATGCGATAACATTGTTGCAGGTGTTTTGGAAACCAATACGGCATCTTTGATTGCAGATGCTATTTTAAAATTACGCAATATTTGCAAAAATACTTGATATCTTATTGTCTTTATGCTATAATTTAAACGTTCAGAAGAACGTTTTTTTAGAAACAGAAGTTTCTTTATATTAAAATATTTTAAAAGATGCTATGAAAGTATCATTATCCCTGCAGGGGTACTGATGCTTTTTTGCGTTTAGAAAGGAACTTTATTATGAAAAAAGAAAACTTATTAAAAATGATACTTGCGGGTTTCTTTCTTGCACTTGCTTATGTGTTGCCCTTTTTGACAGGGCAGATACCTGAAATTGGCTCAATGCTTTGCCCAATGCACATCCCGATAATTCTTTGCGGTTTTATCTGTGGTTGGCATTGGGGCGGAATCGTTGGGTTTATTGCTCCTTTATTTAGGTCAATAACTCTTACTATGCCACCGATGTTTCCCGGTGCAGTATGTATGGCGTTTGAACTTGCAACTTATGGTATTGTTTCCGGGATAATGTATAAATATCTTCCTAAAAAGAAAATATGCGTATATCCTGCATTGATTGTTGCAATGATTTTAGGCAGAATAATATGGGGATGTGCAATGCTTGTTTGTATGGGAATAGATGGCGGAAGTTTTACGTTAAACGCATTTATTGCAGGCGCATTTACAAACGCAATTCCGGGCATAATTATTCAGCTTGTGCTTGTTCCGTTGCTTGTAATGTTTATTGATACGCAGAAATTATTAAAATATAAAGGTTAAAAATGGATCGTAGTAAAGAATTACTGATAGGACATTTTGAAAAATATCCTGACTTACAGATTCAGGACGTCTTTAAATTTATTTATCAAAGCTCCTTTGGGTGCGAACATATGGTTTCGTCGCTTGAAAAAGCTACAGACTATATTAAAAACGAGTATGAAAAGGGCGTTCCTGAAAGTAAAATCGAAGAACTTGATGGCGACTACTGCCGTGTGCCACTTTCTTTAATAGGCAAAGGTTTAAAAAAAGAAACTTTAGGCAAAATATTTTTTCTTTCGGCCAAAAAAGAAGAAAATGGGCAGGAAAAGCTTATTGAGAAACTTAATATTGTAAGAAACCTGATACTTGAAAATAAATTACCCTTTAATATTGCTGATTTTGATAAAGCAGTAGAAAAATGGAAGGAAAACGGTTATCCTGCAATACATCATTCGGAACAATTCCGCAATAAATATAAGCCGGCATATAGGCTTGTTGCAAAAAAATATATTCCTTTTTTGCCATTGTTTATTGAAATAGATAAAAGGGCAGAAAGCAATTTAACAATAGCTATTGAAGGCTCAAGTGCAAGCGGTAAAAGCACGTTGGCACAAATACTCAATGATATTTACATATGCGCAGTTTTGCATATGGACGATTTTTTCTTGCGTCCTGAGCAACGAACACCTGAAAGATACAATGAACCGGGTGGCAACGTTGATAGGGAAAGATTTTTAAATGAAGTGCTTATACCTTTAAGCAGTGGTGAGGATATTTTATATAGACCTTTTGATTGCCATACCATGGCGGTGATTGAAGGCAAAAAAATAAAGAGGGAAAAGCTTATAGTTATTGAGGGCGCATATTCAATGCACCCTGAGCTTAATAAATATTACGATTTTTCTGTATTTCTTGATATTTCGCCTGAATTACAGAAGGCGCGAATATTAAAACGCAACGGGCAAGACTTAGCACAGCGCTTCTTTTTTGAGTGGATACCTTATGAAAGCAAATATTTTAAACATTTTAACATAAAAGAAAAATGCAACGTTGTAATTGCTGTTGAATAAAAATCTTACAAAATACCATAAAAAGTTTAGCTATACTGTATTTTTGCAGGCAAATAGCTAAACTTTTTTTGTTTTAAGGGATAACGCCAATAAAAAATGCAAAAGTTAAAAATATCGTGAAAACGTAGTCATATCAAGGGTTTTGAGACTTTTAACAAGGACGAAACAAAATGTCGCAAAATGCAGAAAAAAACTCTTGACTTTTGGCGCAGTATTGATATAATGTATCTATCCTCAAAGTTTAGCAAAAATAAACTTTATGTTTAAGGAGATGGCGAAAATGCTATTGGGCGACAAAATAAAAATGCTAAGAATTCAGCATGGTCTTACGCAGGAAGAGCTTGCTAACAGATGTGAACTTTCAAAAGGGTTTATATCTCAGGTGGAAAGGGATTTAACAAGTCCCAGCATTGCAACGCTTATGGATATTCTTGAGTGCTTGGGTACTAATCTTAAAGATTTCTTTAATGAAGCACCTCAGGAAAAAATAACTTATACGCCTGAAGACTATTTTGTAAAAGAGCAGGAGGATAGCTCGGTAACGTGGCTTATACCTTCGGCACAAAAAAATTCAATGGAGCCTATAATAGTAAACATCAAGGGCAATGCTAAAACTGAAGTTGACGATCCGCACGAAGGCGAAGAGTTCGGCTACGTTTTATCGGGCAGAATTGTGGTCGTCTGCGGGCAAACAAGGAAGAAATGCAAAAAAGGCGACAGCTTCTATTTTAATTCTAACCATCCCCATTATATCGAGAACGCAGGAAATACTGAGGCAACGGTGCTTTGGGTAAGCACACCGCCCAGCTTTTAAAAGGAGAATTTTATGAAAAAGATTATAGTTGATTTAAAAAATATATCTAAAAGCTATGACGGTGAAATGGTCCTCAATAATATCAGCCTTTATATTCGCGAAAATGAATTTATCACTTTGCTTGGTCCTTCAGGTTGCGGTAAAACCACTACTTTAAGAATCATTGCAGGTTTTGAAACACCTGATGAGGGCAACGTTTACTTTGAAGATAAGATTTTAAACGATATTCCGCCATATAAGCGCAATATCAATACTGTTTTCCAAAAGTATGCACTTTTTCCGCATCTTAACGTTTATGAAAACGTTGCTTTCGGTCTTCGCCTTAAAAAGGTTAAGGATGATGTTATCCGTGAACGTGTAAAAGAAATGCTTGCTATGGTAAACCTTAAAGGCTTTGAAAAGAGAAATATCAATACCCTTTCAGGCGGACAGCAACAGCGTGTTGCCATTGCGCGCGCCCTTATAAATGATCCTAAAGTGCTTCTTTTAGATGAACCTTTAGGCGCACTTGACTTAAAATTAAGAAAAGATATGCAAAATGAACTTAAAAACATTCAGCATAAAACGGGTATTACCTTCATTTACGTTACCCATGACCAGGAAGAAGCACTTTCAATGTCTGATACCGTAGTTGTTATGGCTGACGGTAAAATCCAGCAGATCGGCACACCTACCGATATCTATAACGAACCTAAAAATGCCTTTGTTGCTGACTTCATCGGTGAATCAAACATCATTGATGGTGTTATGCTTGATGATTTTAAGGCTAAATTCTCAGGCCATATTTTTGATTGTCTTGATAAAGGCTTTGATAAAAACGAACCCGTTGATATTGTTGTAAGACCTGAGGACGTTGACGTTGTACCCTTAGAAAACGCAATGCTTAAAGGTGTTGTTACGTCAGTTACATTTAAGGGCGTACACTATGAAATCATTGTTGATATCGGTGGCTTTAAGTGGATGATTCAGACAACCGATTACGTTGGCGAAAAGGAAAAAATCGGTCTTTACATTGAGCCTGATGCAATCCACGTTATGAAGAAGTCGGAATATTCAGATATGTTTGGCGACTATTCCTCATTCTCTGACGAGTTTGAAGAACTTTCAGACGCTTCGGAGGTAATTGAGGAATGAAGAAAAAATCTTTTATGAAGCAGATTTCCGCCACACCGTATTACGTGTGGGCGGTGCTGTTTATAATCGTGCCTATAATTTACGTAATTTACTATTCCTTTACCGATGCAAACGGTGCGTTTATCGGGTTTGATAATTTCTCAATAATCAGCCATTATTCATCAACCTTTATGCTTTCTATCATGATGGCGTTTATTGCAACGGTAATATGTTTGATTATAGGTTATCCCCTTGCTTTTGCAATTTCAAGAACCAAGCCTTTAACGCAAAAGATTCTTGTAATGCTTGTAATGCTGCCAATGTGGATAAACTTTATTATCCGTACTGACTCCATTGCAATTTTGCTTGAAAAGAACGGACTTATCAACCAATTTTTAGGTTTGTTCGGTTGCCACGTTGAACTTATGGATACGCGTTTTGCAGTTATTGTGGGCATGGTGTATGACTTCTTACCATATATGATTTTGCCTATCTATTCAGTTTTAACAAAGCTTGACGTTAAACTTGTTGAAGCAGCACGTGATTTGGGCTGTAACGCTTTTCAGGCATTTACAAAGGTTATCATTCCTTTAAGTGTTTCAGGTATAGTTTCGGGCATTACTATGGTTTTTGTGCCTTGCGTATCAACCTTCTATATTTCAAGAAGATTAGGCGGTGCAAACA
>JAZOMK010000070.1:0-1673 GCA_045653985.1 Clostridia bacterium
TATTTGTTGCAGCAAAAGAGCTTATCCCCGAAGCTGAAAAAGAAGGCGGGTATTTACCATCCTTAGGCTGTATATCAGGTTTTAGCTTAATGATGCTTCTTGATGTGGCATTATCGTAAAATTTCCTTATCACAAATGATATTTTTTATCATTTGTGATACACTTTTATTATTTTTTTGCTTTTAGGGGTTTACATTCATTTATTACTATGGTACAATAAACAAAAGTTTTTAAGGAGGTAAAAAAAATGAATATCTCAACTAAAATATTCAGACGTTGTGAAATAGTTGTTCACAGCAATAAAACTTATGAAAATCCTTTCGCTGACATTGATATCAACGCAACTTTTACCCATGAAGACGGTACAGTTATTGCTATACCCGGCTTCTGGAATGGCGAAAATGAATGGAAGGTTCGCTTTATTTCTGAAAAGACAGGTAAATGGAATTATGAAATTACCTGCACCGATGAAAGCAATACTTCACTTTGCGATTCAGGCGTTATTGAAGCAACATATGCTGAACCAAGAAACGACCTGGAAAAGCACGGTTACGTTAAATTAACAAAAGGTATGCGTTATCTTACATATGCTGACGGCACACCTTTCTTCTATCTTGCCGATACTCATTGGCAGATGGCTGACTATGAGCGCACAGGTGAATGTAACTACCCCGGCTGTAATTGTGGCAGTCAGTTCAAGCACCTCGTTGATGACCGCGTAAAGAAGGGCTTTACAGCATATCAGACCTATTTTGATTCAGCAATGTCAGACGGTGGCGGAAACAAGCGCGTACATTTCTGGTGGACTGATGAAACTTATACAAAAATCAATCCTCATGCTTTTAATGAGTCAATGGATATTATGATGGAATATCTTGCAGAAGTTGGTTTAACAACCGCTATCGGTTTTGGCGTACACATTGCATCAATGGGTGCATACCAGAGCGCTGAACCTTTAAAGAAATTTGCACGTTACTGCGTTGCAAGATATGCTTGCTATCCCGTTATGTGGCTTTCAGGTCAGGAAATCAACAATAAAAACTATGATGCTTTTGATGCTTATCGTGCCGCAAGCGCACTTGTTGGTGAAATTGATGGTTTTAAGAGACCTAACGGCGCACATATGTACCCCACCTTTGCTGATGCACCTATGGCAAAAGAGCTTGATGGCGATGATTGGCATCAGATGTGGTATTTGCAGGCAGGTCATGGTGGCTTCAACGCATTAAAAAAGAGATTTTTCTATCAGGGATATTATGAAAACGAAAAAGTTAAACCCTTTATTGAAACCGAATGTCAGTACGAAGATATTTACTGTGGTGGCTTTAACGGGCATGACCCATCAAGAATCGGTGCATGGCAGGCAGTACAATCAGGTAGTGCAGGCTTTACTTACGGCGTAACAGGCGTTTGGGCAATGCGTTGGAACGCAACTGACGATAACGGTTGGGCAACCTATTCACCTGAACCATGGTATATTGGTATGGACAAGCCCGGTTCAGCTGAAATGGGATACCTCAAAAAGTTCTTTGATTATGTTGGTTGGTACAAGCTTACACCCAGCTACAACCATGAATTTGGTGCTTTTGAAATGCGTAAGCACGTTTCAATTTCACATATTGATAAGGATCTTATTATTTATTATATGTTCGCACCTGAAGACGAAACAGGTA
>JAZOMK010000071.1:0-2938 GCA_045653985.1 Clostridia bacterium
AAAACGTTATCCAAAAAACCGTATGTAAAAAATTTGGAGGAAAAGTTACCGCTGAAGAAGTTGGTTTAAAAGCTTCTATGGCTGATATTATTCTTCCTTGCGGTGCATCAGGCAGATGGGAAAGGTAAAAACATATGTTTGAAATTTTATACGAAGACAATCATATAATTGTTGCTGAAAAGCCTCAAAACACTATTATTGCAGGCGATATTACCGGTGATAAATCTATGCTTGACTCCTTAAAAGAATATGTTAAGGAAAAGTATAATAAGCCAGGTGAAGCATATTTAGGACTTGTACACAGACTTGACCGTCCTGCCGGTGGTCTGGCTGTTTTTGCGCGCACATCAAAGGCTGCCGCAAGACTTGCCGACCAATTAAAAGAAAACGAGCTTAAACGCACTTATTATTGTGTTGTACGCGGTGAACCAAGAATTTCCGCAAATAGGCTTGTTGACTATTTAAAGAAAAATGAAGCAACAAATACTGTTGAAGTTGTACCCCAATCTGTTGAAGGTGCTAAAAAGGCAATTCTTAATTATAAACTCTTACAGAAAATTGAAACTAAAGAAGGAACTTTATCGTTACTTCAGGTTCAACTTGAAACGGGCAGATCTCACCAGATTCGCGTGCAAATGGCTAACATGGGTTGTCCGCTTTGGGGCGATCAACGTTACGGCTTTAAAGTAAACAAAAAGGGACAGCAATTAGCACTTTATGCAGTTAAATTAAGGCTTATTCACCCAACAAAGAAAGAATCAATGCAATTTATCTGCTATCCCCCTGCAATCGCACCTTGGACTGAATTTAAGCTTAATATTGAATAACTTAAGGCAGAATGGAATCATTCTGCTTTTTTATTGACATTTAGATATAAAATGCGGTATAATAAGTATATATTATATTTTAAGGAGACTAACGTGAAAATAAAGGATAGTTTTGTTTTAAGAAACATCGCAGGCATAAATACTGTCATTTCTGCTGATCCTTCTGCCGGTTTCGACGGAATGATTACACTTAACGAAACAGGTGTATTTATGTGGAATATTTTAAAAAATGGCGCTGCTGCTGACGAACTTATAAATGCAGTTATTTCTGAATATGACATTGATAAAGAAACTGCCACGGTTGACTGCAATGAGTTTATTAAAAAATTAGAATCAATTAACGTATTTGAATAAATTTCAGGAGGATTTCATGAGCAAAAAAACTAAAGGTATAATTTTAGCAGGCGGAAAAGGAACTCGCCTTTACCCTATGACTAAGGTTATTTCAAAACAGCTTTTACCTATTTATGATAAGCCACTTATCTATTACCCACTTTCAATACTTTTACTTGCAGGTATTGACGAAGTACTTATTATCTCTACACCTGACGATACACCGCTTTACAAGCGTCTTTTAGGCGATGGTTCACGCTTAGGCATTTCTATCTCCTATGCTGTTCAGGATCAGCCAAGAGGCCTTGCGGATGCCTTTATAATAGGCGAAGAGTTCATTGGTGAAGATAACGTTTGTCTTATTTTAGGTGATAACGTTTTCTATGGTCAAAACTTCTCACAACTTCTTTTCCGTGCAAAAGATCTTCAAAGCGGTGCAACCATTTTTGGATATCCCGTTTCAGATCCAAGGGCATTTGGTGTAGTTGAATTTGACGAAAACAACAAGGTGATTTCTATTGAAGAAAAGCCACAGAACCCCAAGAGCAATTACGCTGTTCCCGGTTTATATTTCTACGACAATAAAGTTGTTGAAATTGCAAAGAACGTAAAGCCTTCAGCACGTGGTGAAATTGAAATTACATCTGTTAATAATACTTATCGTGAAAATGGCGAACTTAACGTAATTCTTATGGGCCGCGGTATGGCTTGGCTTGATACAGGCACACCCGAAGGTATGCTTACAGCATCAAATTACGTACACGCAATCCAATCACTTCAAGGCTTTTATATTTCTTGTATTGAAGAAATTGCTTGGCGCAGAGGTTTTATTACCACAGAACAACTTTATGAATTAGGCAAAGAAACACAGACAACTGATTACGGCAAATACATTATGGATCTTGCAGAGAGGAATTCTAAATTCTAAATGAAAACATATTCTATTGCCGACCTTACAGTTAATATGGACGCAATGGGCAAAACCGTTACTCAAGCGGAAAAATATCTGATATCCCCACTTGATAAAACAGATATTACCCTTACCTATAACATAGAAAGTTGCAAACGTGTTCTTGCACAGCATCCTGAAATTCCTGAAGAAAGTTATATTTATATGCTTTTAGGCAAAAAATTTGCCGAAGCCTTGCTTGAGTATGATGGTTTTATCCTCCACTCTTCCGCTGTAGCATATGAAAATAACGCATATCTTTTTTCTGCTGATTCAGGTGTTGGAAAATCAACGCATACATCTTTATGGAAACAATGCTTTTTAGGCGCAGATGTTATAAATGATGACAAACCTGCTTTACGCTTAATTGATGACGTTTTTTATGCTTACGGCACACCTTTCAGCGGTTCTACACCGATAAACTTAAACGTACGTGTTCCGTTAAAGGCAATTTGTTTTATTGAACGCGGTGAGAAAAATTCCATTGAACGCATTACAAATAATGCTGAAATAATCAAGCTGATTTTACCACAAACTCTCCGCCACGTTGGAAAAGATAAAGCTGACAAATTGCTTATAATTATCGGCAAGCTTATTGAAAAAATACCTTTTTATAAACTACATTGTCTACCAAATGAAGATGCGGCAAAATTAGCTTATGAAATAATGTCAAAATAAAAGATACCTGATAAAGGTATCTTTTTTTAACCCAAAATGGTTTTATTGAATAATATATATAAAAGACGGTAAAAATCATTTTGAGGTGATATTATGAAGTGTTGTATCTGTGATAAAGAAAAAAAGGATAATTTAGTGATTTTAGGCAAAG
>JAZOMK010000072.1:0-1991 GCA_045653985.1 Clostridia bacterium
TATAATATCACCGGCTTCATCACGTGTCATTTCCTGAAGTTTACCTGTAATAACAACACCTTTTCCGCTGAAATAACTGCTTACTGTTGTTTCTTCATAATCAGTTGGCTTAATACCTATATTAAGCAATCTGTCAATCAAATTACTTTTTTCAAAAAACTCAAGTATACCATCCGCAACAATCTCACCAATATCGCCAATGGAAAGCAATTCTTCCTTTGTCGTACTTCTGAAATTATCAAGATTCTTAAATTTTTTAGATAAATCACGTGCCGTTTTAATTCCTACGTTTGGTATGCCTATGGCATAAATAAACGCAGAAAGCTCGATATTTTTGCTTTTTTCAAGAGCATCAAGCAAATTTAATGCCTTACGTTCCTGCCAGCCATCAAGAGAAACTAATTGTTCAAAAGTTAATGTATATAAATCGGCAACGTCCTGAATATTAAATTCTTCAACAAGCTGTGTTGCGGTTTTATCGCTTAATGATTCAATATCCATGGCATCTCGTGATGCAAAATGTGCTATTCTTGACACAATTTGCGGTTTACACGTATAAATATTGGGGCAAAAAAGCAACATTCCTTTTTCAACAAGTGGAGTTCCGCAAGAGGGACAAACTGTTGGTACTTTTATTTCTTCACCGCTTTGATTTTCATCAACAACGCCCATTATTTCAGGAATAACATCATTAGAACGTCTTACCCACACATCAACGTTTATTTTTACTTTTTTACGTTGAATATCCCATTTATTGTTAAGTGTTGCACGTTTAACAGTTGCACCGCCAATATCTACGGGCTCAAGATTTGCTGTTGGTGTTACCTTTCCTGTTCTACCAACATCCCACACAACATCAATAAGTTTAGTGGGTACTTCTTCGGCAAAAAACTTATATGCAATAGCCCAACGCGGAAACTTTTCAGTATACCCAAGATACTCTCTCATTTTAAAATTAGTTACCTTAATAACCATTCCATCAATTTGAAAGTCAAGTAATTGTCTGTTTTTTTCCGCCTCATTTATTTCTTTAATAACATCATCCATTCTTGTGAAAGTTTTAAAGAAATTATTTACGGGTAATTTTTGTTCTTTTAAAAATGCCATAGTTTCAAGGCTGTTATTAAAATCGCTATCAACTACACCAACATTATAAAGGAAAATATCTAATTTACGGCTTGCAGTTACTGCCGGATCAAGATTTCGCAACGCCCCGGCCGCGGCATTTCTCGGATTTTTTAATGGTTCAAGAGCTGTTTCATTATATTTATCAAAAACAGATTTTTTCATTATACCTTCGCCTTGAACCTGAAGTTTTCCATTAAACGGAATACTCAAAGGTAACGACCTTATTGTTTTTGCCTGCTCAAAAATTCTTTCGCCAACAATGCCATTTCCTCTTGTTACGGCATCAATCAACGTACCGTTTTCATAAGTAACGTTTACAGTTAAGCCATCAAATTTATATTCAAGAGAGTATGTTGGTTCTTCATCAAAAGCTTCTTTAAGTTTTGTTTTAATTCTTTCTTCCCACGCATACAACTCGTCAAATGATTGTGCTTTATCCATGCTCCACAATCTGTTTTCATGAACAACGCTTTCAAAGGCTTTTATAGGTTCCCCGCCAACTTTTTTTGTTGGGGAATTTTCAAGCACAATGCCTGTTTCATTTTCAAGTATTTTAAGACGGGCATATAATTTATCCCATTCATCATCACTTGCGATGGGTTCATCCAAAACATAATAATGGTAATTATAAAGATTAAGTTTTTCAACCAGAGCCTTCATTTCATCCATTTTTTTATTCACCTAATATTTCAAGATTCGCCTGTGCCGCTATAAGGTTTTTAACAACATTATTATCAAAAGAAATTGTAACCATAGTTTTTTCACCGCTACCAACAACAGCAACAATAGTACCCTTTCCAAAGCGACGATGCTTAACCTTCATGCCGTTTGACCATTCACGAACAGTATTTGTAACCGGGGCA
>JAZOMK010000073.1:0-1053 GCA_045653985.1 Clostridia bacterium
TATGCGCACTTCAAACTTATTATCTTCTTCCATAAGACAGCACAAAAGCGGTTGAGCGCAACGCTTAAACACATAATATGCAGGCTTTGGCATTGCGTAATAATCAACTATTGACCAACCGTTTGCCGCAGGCCAGCAATCGTTAAACATCCAATAGATAATACCTGAAGAATACCACTTATTACGCCTTGC
This sequence comes from Clostridia bacterium, assembly GCA_045653985.1. Classification (GTDB taxonomy): domain Bacteria; phylum Bacillota; class Clostridia; order Christensenellales; family QALW01; genus UMGS1322. The sequence continues at coordinate 193 of JAZOMK010000073.1, forward strand.
AAGCTCCATGCTTAAACGCACCCATTCACAATGAAGCATCTGCATTTTTAACGTTCTGTCATAGCCATCCTTAAAATCGCCAAAGATTTTGCCTGTCATCATTTCAACATATTCATAAAGCGAAGGCTTCAACGCAGGGTTATTCTTTGTGTGATATTCTGACATTGAAGTATCTTCACCAAAGATATCTTCATCAGTCAAGAAATTTCTTAACGACGAAACAAAAGGCATACCGAGTGCCGCTTGCTCAGCATTAAAGCGGGCAAGATAGGTTGAAAGATACTTTCTGTAATCAAGCATATCGGTGTTCTTTATGTACTGTAATGTGGGCCATAAGAAATACGTGTTATGGGTTGTGCCCTTTACGTATGAGCTGTAGGGCTTTCCGCCATAGGGTGATGATGCAAAGAAGTATCTGTTATAATCTAAAACTTTAAGTATAGGTTCTATGCCGTATGTTGCAGATAAAAAGCCGTGATAATCTTTTGAATCTTCATCGCCTGTTACTGCATTTTCATTATCTCCTGACCACCAAGCAAGACAAGTATTGTTTCTTAAACGAAGTGCCGCACATTCCGTTTCCTTATTTAAAGCATCAATGAACCATTTTTCCTTTTCAGGATACTGACCGCAAGCCATGAGGAAATCCTGGGTTACAAGGATGCCAAGTCGGGTACATTCTTCATAAAAATGATCTTTTTCAAATATGCCGCCACCCCAAACGCGAAGCATATTTACACCGCCCTTAGTGCCAAGCTCAAGCAGTTTTGTGATTTTTTCATCGCTTTCTTCCGATGGGAAAGGCTCGCAAGGCACCCAGTTGCCCCCCTTGCACATAATTATTACGTTGTTTACAAGCAC
>JAZOMK010000074.1:0-6410 GCA_045653985.1 Clostridia bacterium
TATTTGTTTTCAATTATTTTTGTAATGTTGGCTTCAGTAATTTCATAGCACATTTCGTAACCCAGCTGTTTGTTCTCAAAACAACCATAAATTGATTTTGCAAGTGCTAAATTATAGTCATAAACACTCTTACTTACTACCACGCCATTAAATTTATAAGTAGTGGCGGATTCAACACATTGCATCGCATAGTAATCATTATAGAAATTAAAAGTTCTGCCGTCGCTTCCCATAATGTTACCATAAGAAATGCTTTCATAGCCGCGGTTAAGATAACTTGTAACTGACACGTCGCCAAACTCATAATAAGTCAAATATCCGTAAGGCGTAGGCCACGTTTCCTCTTCAACTGCTTGAACTCTTCCGTTTTTAAATGTGAAAACATGTGCACGGCTTTTATAATGCTGTGAATCCATTATAATCAATTCCGGAATGCTATTGCCATCAATATAGCAAAGTCCAAAACGTGGTGTATTACCATAGGCACCATAGAAATTTTGGGTTCTGAGAAGCTTTGCGTATGCGGTGCGCCAATCAGTAAACTTAAACACAATAGGCGTCCTTAATGAAGCTGTTGAATATTCATTAATCATACAAATGAGTTTTTCGCTTTCTGCAATAATATTCATTGCATACAATGCCACTTCTACAGGCGGACACAAAGACATAACCTCGTTTATTGAAGTATCAATGGTTTCAAACAAACCATTTTTAGCAATTTCAACAGATTTTTCAAGCAGAGCCACAATATCATATCCGCTATTTTCTATAGTTACAGTAAAGTTTGTTTTGAACTCGCTTAAATATTCCTTTACATTCAACGGACTCGCAGTAATCTCTTTGTTCAAAAATTCTCTGAAAGAGCCGGCAAGTTGGCTTATTGCTACTGCATTATTTTCAATGATAGACATAGCGCTGTCAACCATCAAACTGCGCATCAGCGAAGCACTTGTATCGCTTAAAGATGCCACCGACGTCGCACTTATATATAATTGTGCGCTGAATAACAATGCAGCATATGCCGCAAGGGAATCTGAGTGCTCCGGGTTATTTGTAATAAAGACATACCCATCAATAGGTACTTCAAGTGATACTTCCGTAATACCGGCAACTGCGCTTGAACGATATTCCACCTCAGACATATCTCCTTTAAAAAGCCACTTGGCGGCACCTTTTATAATCAATGCGCAGTTTACAAGAGCCATTCCTACTGATTCAAATCTTCCACCATAAGGCTCGATAATCTGGTCGGCAATTTTTACTTCGTCATTTGAATAGCTTTCAGCAATAGCGTAAGTCATGCCCGTATTATATACCGTCATTTTTAAAATTGCATAATCGCTTTGGGAAGGATGCCTTTCAACTGCTACATTATCAATGTAAAGATGCCCTGAATTTGCAACGAGAGTATCTTTAGTAACAGCAAAAGGAATTTCAGCAGGATCAAGGTCAATTATCTTTGAAATATCAAGCCTTGCAACATTATTTTGTTCAACAATTACATCACCCTCTGCATTTTCTGCGTTATCTGCAGTAAGGTGAGCGTCAATCATATTCTGCAAAAGTTTTTCGCCATCTACCGGGATTGTTTCAATGGCGAGATCCAAATCTTCGCCAATAAAAATAGTACCATTTTGGGCTATTGAATCAATATCCAAAAGCTTTTCATAATCAACAGTTGAAATCATAAAATCATCTTCAACGCTTATTATTGGTTTGTTGATTGTTATCTCTGTTTCATCTTTTTTTGCAGTGTTATTTAAAACATCAATAGTCCAGCTTTTTTCTTCAAGGCTTATAGTCCAATGCTTGAACTCACTATCACTTTCAGCATTGCCACCTAAACCTAATGTAACAAATGCGCCGGGAATATACGTTTCCCCCTCAAAATCAAAGGGTGCATAGGTAGTCTTTTTCGTAAAACCTTTAACAAAAGCCTGATTCATATCCTTTTTAAGAATAACCGAAGAGCTTAATTTTTGTGAAAGTTCATCGGTAAGACCGTACTTTTCACCTAAGTCCTCTTGTGGAGCAATAGTGATTTCATCACCAGATTCTTGCAAATTGCCGTTTTCTTTTTCTTGGTTTGCTGCATCTTCCGTTGTTTCTTGGTTGGCGCATCCTGAAAAGCAGCTAACAACAAGTGCAAGAATCAATATGTAAGTAATAATTTTTTTCATAATATTTTTCAAATCTCCCTATATCCTGCAGTAATATCCATTGTACCGCCATCAATAATATATTTTTTCATTGCCCTTTGAAGTCCTGTGTTTTCCGGGGCATTTTCTATATCTTCCTTTTTAAAGCCGAAACCGAAAACGCGTTCAACTGCCTGGCAGCTGTTATCGCTTTCAAATGGGATGGGCGTCCACAAACGCATAAACTGAACGATATTTGCGTTTTCATTTAAAACTTCGGCAAGGTTAGGATTTAAGAGCCATGAATCGCACATAAAATACTGTGGTTTTGCATCGGGGAAGATTTTTGCAAAAAATGCTTTTGCTTCATCAAAGGATTTTAAACAAGCATCTTTTGTTAAAGGTTCGCCCTGAGGGATATGTGTTTCAATGGCGATGTCGCCTGCGGGTACACCCTCAAGAGGCTTTTCAAGGCGGTACTGAAGTCTGCCAAGACGGAATAAATCCCCTGTATAGTGGAATTTAAGCCATGAATATTTATCAAGACCAATAGTGCCAAACTGCGTTTGATAATTATCAAGCCATACGTTTACATCTTTTAATGTTGCAACGGTAATTTCTTTGGGGATGCCTCTTTTATTGTTTAATTCCAAAGCGTAATCGGCTAAATAGGCGCAAACGAATATGGTCATAATGCCTTCTTTGGGCATAATATCTTCACCGTTTTTTACTCTTTCAACAAACTTTTTTGCTTCGTCGGCATATTCAGTTTCGGTCAATAAAATTTCTTTTACCTTATCGTTTTCAAGGATTTCATTTATAAAAAATTCCATAGAGTTTCTCCTTATTCTTTGTTTATTTTGGGTAATTTATGGTCAACGTCTCCACCATTTAAGAAACGCATAAAATTGCCCTCGTATATTTTTGCGCGTACGTCTTTTTCCACTTTAAGCTCGTCCATAATTTTGTTATCAAGCTCAAGCCATTTTTTTATCCACGACGGGTTATAATCGTTGGTTATGGAATCAGTACCAAACATAATATTATTTTCAACGTCATAGCCAACGGTAAACAGTTTTGTTAAAAGGTCGCGCCTATAGATTTCAGGCGTACCTGGTGTAATATCAAAAAACATTTCGGCAGAAATTCTTGTATTATAATAATGCAGGAACTTTCCGTAAACGGCAATGCACTCATCAACCCACGGCCATGAGCAATGCCCCATAGAAAACTTAATTTTATTTAAGTTAAGCATACATTCCCAATCAGCAGGGCGGTTGTATCGTGAAGTATCGGTACCACTCCACAAAATACCCGAATGGAAAAGTACAGGTTTATTTGTTGCTTCTATTTTCTCTAAAAGCTTTAAACAGTTTTCAGAATATATCGGAAAAGTATCGCAGATTATTTTAAAGGCAGCAACACCTTCTCTTGAAGCAACTTCAACGTTTTCAACATCTTCATCAGGATGCACCCATAAAATGGGAAAAAGCCTATCCTCGTAATTTTTAGACCAATTAAGTACATTAGTAAGCCTTTCTTTAAAGGGCATTTTTATTAAATCAGCAGTTGCGCTTTCGGGACAAGCAGAAATAATTCCGCCACCATAAACGCCTGAAGCTTCCATTTGTTCTAATAAATAATTTTGATCAATTTTATCGTTACCTACGTGAATGTGCATATCAAAGATTTTCATAACTTCACCTCGCTATAATATTATATAACACATTCTGCAAAAGTCAATAAAAAAAGGAAGGCTTTTAGCCTTCCCAGATAACTGGTAATTGAAGATTTGCTGCCGAATCAAGATCAATATAAAGCGTAAAATCTTTATGTGTTTTCATGATTGTTGCAGGTGTAATGTTTGAAACTTTTTCAGAAAGTGTTTTTAAAACTGCGCTTGCTTTTACTGCATAAGGTACGCAACTTACGATTTTTTCGCACTTCATAATCTGCTTAACGGACATTGAAACCGCCTGCTTGGGTACATCGTCAACAGTAGCGAACCAGCCTTCACCAACCTGCTGCTTTTTGCAGGTATCGTTAAGATTTACAACAATGTAAGGCTCTTCCGTATCAAAATCAGCCGGTGGATCATTAAATGCAATGTGGCCGTTTTCACCGATACCGATAAGGCCGATATCAATAGGTGATTCTGAAATTTTTGCACATAATGCTTTGCGGTTTTCTTCTGTACCGTCAACAAAATATGCGGCTTTAAGATTTACCTTTGTGGTAAACTTTTCTTTTAAATATTTTCTAAAGCTTGCAACGTGGCTTTCAGGAAGATTTACGTACTCATCAAGATGGAACATCTCAACCTTTGACCAGTCAACATCCTCTAAAATAAGGTTTGCAAGGGTATCAAACTGCGATGCACCTGTTGAAAGGGCAATTCTTGCACAACCTTTTTCCTTTATAACCTTATTGATTTCGTTTGCAACAAATTTTGCGGCACTTTTGCCAAGCTCGTAACGATCTTTACAAATTCTTACTTCCATTTTTATATCTCCTTATAAAATTCATCTAAATTAACTCTGCGGTTTTCTTTCATTGAAAGGTTTGCCGCCATGCCGATGCCTATTGACATTAAACCTGCCCTTAAATCAGCTGATTGATCGGGCATTTCGGTTGGTGTGCCTTTAAAGAGGTTATCTCTTAAAGTAACATCAGCACCGCCATGGTTGGAATTTGAAATATTGGGAACATCAATTTTTATTTTGCTTCCGTCATTTTTAAAAATTTCAATACTGCGGTTTTTGGATACAGCTTCCATTCTGCCCTCAGTTCCCGTAAGGGTTATGCGCATGGATTCATAGGGTGAAAATGCGTTTAAAGTATAGCTCATAACCGTACCGCCGCTGTAAAGCACGTTTACACTTACGGTATCTTCTATATCAACCTTATCAGAAAATACGCATCTGTCGCGAAGATAGCCGTCAACATCCTCACAATCATAATATAAACCTTTTAAGCCGTTTTCCATTATATTGATGTAGAACTTACATTTATCTTTACATTCAAGGCAACGTTTTGCAGGCGCAGGAGAAGAATCACCATAAACCCTTCTTGTACCGAAAGCATTTACACTTACGGGATCCTGCTCTAAAAGCCAGTTTGCAATATCAAAATGGTGGGTTGATTTATGTATTAAAAGTGAGCCTGATTTTTCCCTTTCCGAGTGCCAGCGATGGAAATAATCGCTGCCATGTGATTCGCCAAGCATCCATTCATAATGAACGCTTAAAACCTTACCTAAAACACCTGATGCAACTACCTTTTTTAATTCCTTATAAAACGGATGGAATCTCAAATTAAAGGTAACGGTAACTTTTTTACCGCTTTTTTCTTCAGCCTCTTTTATTTTAAGGCTCTTTTCAAAGGTGGTGGTAAGGGGTTTTTCACAAATAACGTCGCAGCCGAAGTTAAGCGCCTCGATAACGTATTTATCGTGGGTACAGTCAATGGACGTTACAATTACCGTGTCAGGTTTTACCTCGTTAAGCATTTTGGTAAAATCATCAAATACGGGAATATCCTGCCCTGTAATTTCCGAAACGTATTTAGCACGCTTATAGTTAATATCGTACACGCCTTTTAACGTGCCGTAATCAGCATATTCCTTTACAAGTGGTGCGGAATAACTGAATATTCCTCTTGAACCACAGCCTACCTGAACGTATGTTTTCATTTATCTCATTCCTTTCTGAATTTTATTATACAAGGTTTTATATCAAATTTCTATAATATTTTTGTTTAATTTGTGTAAAAATTACACTTTTTTGCTTAATTCTTATTGACTTAGCCTAACTGTTGTGTTATTTTATAGTTGAGGTGAACAAAAAAATGCAACAAAAGCAAATATCTTTTTGTTTGGAACTTCATACAAGAAATAAAAACGAGGCATTTTTGCCGTCAAAGCACTTTCATAAGCACCATGAGCTTTATTTTTTGTTAAGCGGTGAAACAAAGTATTTCGTAAATGATGAAATTTTATATATTCATGAGGGCGAAACCGCATTTGTAAAAAGCGAGTATATCCATAAAACGGCTTATGAAACAGATAATGATTCAAAGCGAATCCTTATAAGCTTTTCTTCGGAGTTTTTAGGTGAAGATTATTTGCATTATATAAACGACCTGGGGCATAAAAAGCTTTTTGCAAGAAGCGAAGATGTGCATCGCTTGTTTACGGCTTTATATGATGAATATACTTTGGAAGCACCATATTATAAACAACAATGTAAAAACTTATTGCGTCAGCTTATAAAA
>JAZOMK010000075.1:0-5207 GCA_045653985.1 Clostridia bacterium
CTTGCGAAAAAATCGTAAATCTTGATGGTTGTGAGGATATGATTTGTAATTGCAGTGCAGGCGGTGGTGAAATAGATTATAAGTATCATACAAAAGGTGCTGTTGATAGTGCAAAACTTACAGCAAGCGTTTTGCCTGTAATTATGGAAGAACTTGAAAAGTTCGCTGAAAAAAGAAGAAAAGAGTTAGAAGAAAACCGCTTTTATAAGGGAACGATTATTCCTGAAACGTCTTTAAGATATATGGATATACACGCAGGAAAAGAAGGAAAGGATTTAGGTGCGGGTTCTTTATCATTTACCTTTTATACTGATAAGTCAAAAAAAGAAATACAAAAAGAACTTGAAGAAATTGAAAATGTATTAAAAAACAAACTTGAACCTTTTGGCATAATAAGCGACGGATTTTCGCCACGGACACGCTTTTTCCACTACGTGTATTGTGAGCCTGATTCTGAAAATATAAAAGCAATGCTTGATGCTTCTTTGGAGGCTACGGGTAAAAAGCCTATGGTTTGCGGTATGTGTCTTTCTGATATGTCAGTTATATCTAAATACGGAAACTCTGATGCTTTTGCAATGGGAATAGGCAGAGATTTCAGCCTAATTGGTGGTGCTCATCAGCCCAACGAGTTTGTTGAATGTGATAAACTAATTGAATTTACAAAGACGATAGCGGTTTATATTATAAATATGATGAGTTGAATTTTAAGAAAAATAAAAGACTTCTAAATTAAGGACGGGGTATAGATAAATAAAAGCGAATCACTTTTGTGATTCGCTTTCTTTTAACCTTTAAGGCATTCTTCAATCCATTGAACAGTACCTTCGTTGCACCAGTTTTTATAATCATTTATTAAGATATCGCGTGTTGCGGCGTTGGTTTCCTTTGCCTCAAACATTATAAGCTCGGCATCACCACATTTAACGTGCTTTAAAAGACCTAATTCTTCAATACGCGCCTGCATATTTTCGCCATGATAGAAAGGCCAAGGACCTTCGGTTTGCCCGAACTTTCTCATTTTTTCTTTTTGAAGTTCGCGTTTCTTTTCGTCCTTAATAAGTGAAAGGAAATGGTGCATAACTTTTGTTTCAATTAAGTGCTTCATTGTGTTATAGCGCATAGTTACACCGATGAAAACAACCTTTGCGTTTAAGTTTTCCATCTTCTGCCAAGGTGAAGTTTCTGAGAAAGGATACTCACCAAAGGGGCAAAGGCGGGGTTCACCCCAGCCGTGTTCGTAGGTTAATTCATATGCAAGTTTACCACGTGCGGCAACTGAATGGGTTTCCTGATTTGAACGGTAAACGTACATCTGTTTTCTAAAGTATTCGGTTAAATAGCCAACGTCGCTGGGTTTATCCAAGTGCCATGTTTTATAACTGTTATGAAAGTCAACTATGCTTAATGTAGGAACAACAAGAGTGCCTTCTTTGCCGATAACGCTTTCAAAGGCTGAAATTACCGTTTCAGCACCGCCTTCAACCTCGCCAAGGCTTTTGTAGCTTGAGTGGAAAAGGCAAATATCGCCTTCCTTTAAGCCTAACTCTTTTAATTTTTCAATGATATCTGATTTAGTCAACATGATTTTTTACCTCATAAATTTAAAAGTTTTTCAGCATTTTTGTATGCGATTTTATTAAAGGTCGTTTCACTTATTTTGCCTTGCTCTTTCCAAGAAATCAACAACGAATCAAGCTTAACGGGCATATTTTCACTCATCATATCTGTACCAAAGAAAAGTCTGTCCTCAAACTCGGATAAAAATCTTGGGCCATAAGTATGGTCGCGGTTAATTGCGCGGAAGCAAGTACCGTCAGAAAGGTCGCCCATAAGATTTTCGTATTTTCTAAAAAGCTTAGGTACTGTGCCTTCTTCTTCAATAGGGCCTTCATCAAACTTAAATACCTGCCCGCCCCAAGGCTTCATAAATGCCGCCCTTGCGCCAACTGTTGAAAGTTTTGCAATTTCGTGCCAGAAAACAGGACCATGACCAAATATTTTAAGGTTCGGAAATGCTAAAAGCATATATTCAAGCTTAGGTAAGCCGGGATCATCATACAAGCCAAAATCACCGTTTTTTTGCGCTGAACCGTCATAAACAACGGGCAAACCAACGTTTTCAGCGGCGCGGAAAAGATTTTGTACCATTATATCGTCAAGATCCATCTTTGGCATGATTTCGCCAACGCCCTTGCAACCTGCATTTTTGTAATGCTCTAAAACACCCTCAATTCTTGCAAAAACTGAGTTGGTCATAATGCGCGGGTCAATATTACAATAAGGAATAAATCTGTCAGGATGATTTTCGCAAATCTCCAAAACTTCCTCATTTGATTGGGGCATATAAATTTCAGGACTTACCACGGGCAGAAGCACCGCCATATCAACCTTCATTTTGTCATAGCGCCTTATAAGCTCGTCAGGCGTGCAAAATGAATAAACGGGAGGCTTTCTTCTATAACAATGGCTGTGGATATCAATAAACATTTTTAAATGTCCTCTTCAATTATTCCAAAGTTTTCATAAAGGCGGTTTTGGTTGAATTTTAATACCTTAAAGTCGCCTTTTATTGCATAAATACGTGAAACCGTCATAAGCATTTCAAGTTTTACGTTTTTACCCTTTAAAAGGGAAGTGTCCTTACCTTGCCATGTAAGTGCGTGGTCAAGACTATCACCGATAAAGCCGTCAAAATCATCAAAATCAAAGCCGGGAAGAGTATTGCCGTTACTATCAATTATACGTGCTTTCATAGGCTCGGCAGAAGATGCGTTTATTGAAAGAGGGCCGTTAATTAAAAGGTGGCGCGTTCTTAATTTACCAACGCTTCTGCTTTCAAGACAGATAAAGCGGTCTTTCTTTATTTTAAAGGTTACGATGCTGCCCGTGCCTTTTTCACGGAATTTGCCATGCTCGCCCTGAGATGAAGCAGAGATAATAAAAATATCATCATCCTTTTCAATAATAGTTGTTGTAAAAAGGCAACCGTAATAGGGAAGCATAGGATCGTTTTGCTCAATAAAAGGCTTTCTCAATGAGCGCATATAGTTCAAGCCGTTTGTTGAATATGCAAGCTCGGGGTACATTCTGCCTAAATTATTTATAAGCTGATTGCCCACCGCAACGCTTTCACCATGGTTGGGGCGCAGATACTTCCACATTAAACCTATATGGAATCTGTCATACTGGAAAATTGGCATACCGTAGGCTTCTGCCATAGGCTCGTCGATGGAGTCAGTTTGCAAAGAATGTATAACGGGGGTAAAGGTTCTGAAATCCTCCGTTGTAACGGTGCAAACGCGTCTGTCTGCCCAATGGGGGCGACAAGTGATAATATATTTTTTTAATTTTTCAGAGTATGCGCAACCGATGCCGGGCTCAGAGCCTTGTTTGTTCCAAGTGGTATCAATTTTCGTCCAATGGAAAAGGTCGGGGGAGACGTATAAATCATCGTGCATCCTTAAATTTTCGCCATAGCCACAGTAAAAAAGCTTGTATCTTTCACTTTTGTCGGCACGTTTATCTTCATAAATCCAGCTTTCGCCCTGCGTCATATGGAAAATCTGGTTAGGTAATTTTCTGTTGGGGATATCTATATACTTTGTGGTATCAAGTGGCTGCCAATGGATTAAATCCTTGCTGTGTGCGGCACAAAGGAAAATATCTAAATCCTTGCTGTCGGCAGTATCAAGAATATTATAAATTAAAACATATTCATTAAGTTCTTCTGAAAAAACAACGCTTGGTAAGCCTGCCGAAATTGATAAATCGGAAGGATCACGATAGGTAGCTTCAGGTATATATTGAAGCTTGCCGTAATCGCGTTCTAAATTTATTCTTGCTTCAAAATCACAATCATCAAAAAATAAAATCATAGTATTCACCTCAATACAAGATGATAACACATTATAGTTAAAAATTCAAGCACAAAATTATTGACTTTTAGCACAAATGTGGTACAATTTATTAGTATTTTAAATTTAGGAGAAAGTAATGGATAAAAAGAAAGCACGCCTTATAATTCTGCTTGCTTCAGCGGTTTATTTTGTTTCATATTTAACCCGCCTTGACTACAGCGTTGTCATGGTTGATATTATAAGAAGCGATAGTATCACCAAAGAACTTGCGGCACTTCCTTTAACGGTGCTTGCGGTAACTTATGCCATCGGGCAACTTGTAAGCGGATATCTTGGTGATAAGTTTAAGCCTGAAAAGATAATATTGTTTGGTCTTTTAGGTTCATCTTTAATGAATATTTTAATTACCTTTATGCCTTTGTGGTCCCGCCCTGTGCTTTGGGGTTTTAACGGATTTTTTCAGGCAATGATATGGCCGCCCCTTGTAAGAATTTTATCAGGTACTTTTGATAATGATAACTATAAAAAAGCAACTTTAAGTGTATCACTTGCATCATCCTTTGCAACAATCTTAATGTATCTTGTTGCACCTGTGATAATTTCCCTTACTTCATGGCATTTTGTGTTTATTGCTTCGGCAGGTATTACGTTGTTGCTGTGCGTAATATGGAATATTTATTCCAAAAAAATCAATTATCGTCGTGTTGGCATTGTAAAAAAAGAAAATGGCAAAGGTGTAAAAGTAAACGGCGCACTTATTGTTATAGGTGTTGTTGTTTTCTCAATGATTTTGCTTGGCTTCCTTCGTGATGGCTTAACTGATTGGACACCCACTTTAATTTCCGATGCCTTTAAATTAAGTAGTGAAGATTCCATTTTAAGCAGTGTTATATTGCCTATATTCAGCATGATTTCGATATCTGTAAGCGCAATTATAGCAAGAAAGTTCATTAAAAACGAAATGGTTTGCGCAGGTGCATTCTTCCTTATTGGCGCATTTGGCATTTTTGTTATGATTATTTCTGATAATATGCTTTTAAAGATATTCGGTGCTGCCCTTGCACAAGGCACAACCCATGGCGCAAACTATTGCTTTACCTGCCTTATCCCTCAGTATTTCTATAAAATGAACAAGACTTCTCTTGTTGCAGGCGTTATCAACTGCGGTGCATATATTGGCTCGTCCATTGCTGGTGTAGGTATTGCATTTATTGAAAAAAGTGTAGGATGGACAGGTGTAACATTCTTATGGTTAGGCGTTGGGCTTTTAGGAGTTATTATCTGTACAAGTTTCGGCTTATTCTGGAAAAAATTCAAAAACAATAATAAAGTAGAAAATTGTTAATC
>JAZOMK010000076.1:0-7535 GCA_045653985.1 Clostridia bacterium
AACTTTTTTGCTTATAGCATCGTCAATAACCTCAATGTTATAGAAAAGCGCCTGATTATCCGTTTTTGACCAATCGTTTACCGAATAAATATTTTTAACGTGGGCACGGAAATATTTGTTCGCCATTGCACAAAGCTTTTCGATTAAGTCCTTTGAATGTTTTGCAGTTATATATTTGCTTGAAAGCACGCCGTCAATAAGCATGCGAAGTTCGCTGTCCTCAAACTCGCGCTCGTCAAGATAACTTCCCGCCTTAGTTGATTCGATTTCAAAACCTGCTTCCTTTAAAAGGGAAAGGTTACGGCTTATTGCTTTGCGCTCAAGAGTGATGCTATATTCACTTTCAAGAAGCTTGGCAATGTCCTCCTGCAAAAGGGGATGATCATAATCGCTGTGCTTTTTTAATATTTGTAAAATGCGGATAAGCGCTAACTTTTTAGGCTCTAAATCTCCCATGAAGAAACCCTCCAAAAACAAATTCTAAATATATTATATATGTGCAAAAATTAGATGTCAATAAAAAAATGATTGCCTGTAGTCAAGGCAATCATTTTTTATATTAGTGATAAATAAGGTCGGTAACGGGCTTGAAGTTTGCATCAAGACCAACATAAATAAGTCCCTTATCTGCATCTTTGGGAATTTCAAAAGTAGTACCGCTTATTGCAAAGATTATACGTCCGCCACCTTCAATGTTGCTGCCATCGATTGAATCATATAAAAGCGATTGATGTTTTACCTTGTTAAAGTCAGCGATATTATCTTCGTTTGAAAGCAATGAAAGGTAGAAATTTAATGTAAGTTTACTCATAAATTCCTCGTTCTCATTATCAAAACTTACTGCAGAGGGATAAGTAAAGGATGAATCAATTTCGTTTTTAAATGACTTTGAAACAGATGCGGTAAGTGCTTCAGGTACGCTTAAAGTTGAACTGTAAGATTCTCTCCAATACTCATGTATCTTTGCAAATACGTTGCTACCTGCATTCTTTTCTAAATATTTAGCAAAGAAATAAACTGAACCATATACACCAATATCATTAAGGTCATCAGTTGCAAAGTTGTAAAGTGATTGACCGTTACGGATTAAATCACTGCTGTTAAATGTTGAAAAATGGCCAACAGATTCTTTTGCACCGGGATACAATTTTTCTTCAATGTAACCTGACATTGCTTCATTTATCCATGTGTTCATCATTGCACCGTTTACAGTGTTTGTGAAACTTGAAAAGTTAATGAGATGCTGGAGTTCGTGGGCAAGGGTGCTGTAAATATCCTCGTCATTTTTTATACGTGAGTTAATGTGAATTATTGCGTGGTTTGTGTTGTAACCGTCATTAAGGTTAAGACCTAATTGTTTAATCTCGTCAGGGGTGAAGAGGTCAAGATATCTGAAGAAGCCTAACAAATTTGAAGGCTGTTGTTTGTAGAATAAGATGTTTACTTTGCCGCCATCATCGCTTACAAAACGAGGCTTACCAAAGGTAGTTGCAAGTTCGGTATAAATATTTGTATCAAACTCTTTACCGTATTTGCTTGCCTGACTTGCTGTTATTGAACCATCAGTCCAGATATGGCAGTAGTTGCCTGCATACGTACAAGTGAATTGGCTTTTTTCAAAGGTAGAACCATTATAAAGAACGTAAAAATCTTTAGTGTCGCCTTTATCATAATCAATGCCCTTAGGTTCTGCACGGTTGCCTTCAATAGGCTTGTCAGTAGGAAGCTCTTTTAAGAATTCTGCCTGTGAAATGCTGTAAAATTCAAGCTCTTCATCAAGACCATCGGCACGGTATGCGTTTACGTCAATCTGAGAGCCGAGTGTTCCTGTTTCCAATGAAGCGTTATATTTAATGTTTTCATCATAGATGTTGGGGTTATAAACCATTATGTAACGCATTTTTTTGTTTGAAAGTTTTGTAGATTTAACAACCTGCATTTTATCATCAGAGGTGTCTTTTGCAGGAGCTTTTGTGGTGCTTGGCTTTTTTGTTTTTTTAGGGGTGTCGTCTTCGATGGTTGAAACAACGTCTTCATCGTCATCGTAGGATTCTGGACGATCATTATCGCAAGCGATAAAAGATAATGGGAGAATTAAAACAAGTAAAATAGCAGTAAAACGTTTAATTGTAGTCATTCCAATTTTCTCCTTTGAAATTTAATGTTATTTTTGAGGTGCTTTCCCAAAGTATTTTTTCTTGTGTAAGATTATAGAACAATGGTGTAAATTCAAGGTTTAAATAAGTATCTTTTGTATCACACACTATTGTAAGCGAGGTTTGCTGATTTGCGCCACAAACATTGTTTTTTATAAGCAGACCGGAAAATATTTGGTCTCTATTCCATTTAATGCCATTTATGGTAGCATCATAGGTAGTAAGTACAATGCCTTGGTCTGTATTGTTTGAAAGAGTGCAATAGAAGCGAACTGTATTATAATTATCCCAACTTTCTTCTGCTTCAGCTTTTAATAGCGTAATGCGTATGCCGTTTTCATCATAAAGCACTTTTTCGCCCTCAGTAATAGAAGAACCTGAACCCTCCTGACTGAGTGTGATATTATAATAAACTTGTTCAGAGAAGCCACCGCCGCCTTTTAATGTGGCTTCTTGCATAAACAATACGTTTATTTTAACTTTTGTAGGCGATGTAACCATGTGAGTGTCAAGCTTGTCCTCTGAAAGACAAATAAGCTTATATATGCTTGCGTTTGGTATTAAAGTAATTGGGCCTGTGCCATGTTCAATATAAACGTTATCGAAAACAAAACCGTCTATCGAGAAATATTTATAAGTATCGGTGGTGTTTTCAAAGCGCATTGCAAAAATCATTTTGCTGTCCGCACCGTTGCTGCCTAAGCCTAAAAGATATCCTTTGATACCATCTTTTTCAAATACAAGTTGCTCTTTTGCAAGAATGTTGCGCGTGGGCATATTGTAATGGTAATAATTATCAGTAAAAGAATCTACAGGCGGGATAAACGTTGTTTCTTTTGAAAGTTTAACTATAAATTCCTGATTATAAATAAGAGTCTTACTTGCATAAGCATCAGTTACCGTTACTGTGAAATCCAATGAACTTAAATCATTCATCATCTCAAGATCAGCGGCATCACCAAAGGAAAAGGTATTCATTATGGTTTGAACGCTATCGCCAAATTTAAGTTCGTAGGATGCGATTTTTGTTTCGCCTGCAGGAACTATAAAAGAGCCTAATGTAGCGTCGGGACAGTAGATGCTGTCATTATACATAATTTCGTTGCCGATTACTGCAATATCAAAATCATTATTATTGGTTGCTTTTAAAATATATTCAATACCTTTTGTAGTTTTTGTTGTAGTAAGATAAAGCTTAACGTTTTCCTTATCTATAAGTAATATTTCGTTGCCTGATGTCCAGTTAAGATTTACAGGCTCAGCAAAATACTGTCGATCAAAAGTACCGCCTTTTTCACTTATAGGCATGGGCTCTGATGAATAAAGATTACCTTGTGTATCCTTTATTTCAAACATAACGTAATATTCGCCTTCGGGGATAGGTGCAAATAAAAACTCAAGTCCGTCATTAACCTTTATCTTATTGGCTGCAAAATAGTCAGAGTTTTTCCATTCTGAATATGATTTTATAGTGCCGTTTTCATAACGTTCAAGATATTTGTGTCTTTCTAACAAAAAGTTATAAAATGACCAGTTTGAAAGGTCGGCATCCTGAAGTTTACCACCGTTAAGCGCGTCTGACGATACTTCTACGTTGTAGGGGACAAGCGCTGAAGTCTTTATTTCTTTTGTTTCTTTGTTGGCACTTATATGGAAGTAATGACCAAGAACTTCACTTTCAAAATCATCAGGCTCATCGCCCCATACGGCATATTCGGTGCAAAGGTTCACATAGATGCTGTAACGGGTTTGATTACCTACCGTATCATGCTCAATAGTGGCAGGAATAAAGTATTGATCAAATTTATTTTTGCCGTAAATAATTTGTCCGTCAAAGTTTGCGCTGAGAGTATTACCTGATTTTGTAACATCCTTTGAAGCATAAATTCTTGTGTAAATTGAATCTCCTGTTTTTTGAAGGATGTAGTATGAGGCTTCTGCATAGGCATCTGATTGCTCGGCAGAAAGATTAAGGGTGTACTTGCCTTTAGAAACGGTAGGCATCGTGCTTTGTGCAACGGTTAAAAGCTTATCATTACCAAGCCACTCTTCCGTGTAGGAGGCAAGGTATGCGGTATATTCGGGTAACAAGTTTAACTTGCTGTAAACGTCGCCCCATGTTTTTTCGTAATACTTTTTATTGTAGAAAGGATAGTATATTGATAAGCCTGAACAGCCAACGGTGTTTGTTGAGTTTGAAATAACTGCGTCATTTAACGCATTTTGTACTGCAGTTGCTTCATCAGGATAAGTTGCTTTTAATTGCTCAGCCATATCAAAAAGGTCGATTAAATCATATTCCGAACCTGTAGTTGCCCTGCCTAAAGCGCGTGTATTTACGCGGTGTTCAACAAGTAAGGAGTATTTATTTTCAACGTCGGCTGTTGCCTTTTTTGATAATGCTTCAACGCTGTCCTTTAATACGTTGATTTTTGAAAGGTCGATTGCAGCAAGGGTAGTATCTCGCTGGTCATAACCACGGTCAAGATAATAATCAAGGCAAGTTGTAAGATACGTGTCGGTAAGATTTTTTAAAAAACTTTCAGTATCACTTGTGCCAAGATCTTTTAAGAAGGAATAATTCCAACCAAAGGCAGGTTCAATCTCTTGGGATGCTACCATATAGTTGGCATAATCACTCCACGTTAATGCAAGCTCAAGGGAGGACATAAGGCAAGCATCAAAACCAACAAAAGCAAGCTTTTTATCTTTGAAGGGGGATGCTTCCATGGCTTCTTTCATTTCCATCAATGTAAGTGAATCGTCTTCGTGAAGCATATCCTTGCCATAGCCGATAAGAGGGCCGTTGCCGTGATCCCAAAGCACAAGGGCATAATTTTCAGATGGGAACTGATTATATGCAACAGTTAAAAAATCAGCAAGTGTTTTTGCTTCACCCATTGATGCTTCTGAAAAAGTATCAACTTCTTCAAAACCATCGGGCGTAAGCTTCAACATTGTGTGTCCGTCATCGGCAGCTATATCATCATTATGCCAACGCTTTGTTCCGCCACCATATACGATAACGTTGTTTGCTTCAAGGTTTACGCCACTTTCAAGAATTTCCTTCATATCGTTTGTAGCGGACGCACCTTTTGCCTCAAGGTCAGAGCCTATCATGTAAATCATAAGTGTAGTTGGCTGGGATGCTTTCACCGATTGTTGTACGTCAGATAATTTTTCTGAATCTTTTTCTTGCTCGCCACTTTCACCTTCGCTGCAAGCAACCAGCGAAATGGTGATAATAAGGCAAAGTAAAATACACAGCAATTTTTTCATAAGTTCACCTATTATATATAAATTTTTGTTACATTATATCACTTACAGAAAAACTTTGCAATAAATAAATGTGTTGCGGTATGGATTTAGGTATGGTATAATGAAAAAAGGAGTGATGAGTTATGAAACATCCGTTTGAAAATATTGGTGCGCTTATAAAAGATACGGCACTGTTACTTTTTTATTTGCAATTATTCGCAGGCATAGTATGGGCGGCAGTTGAAATAGCTTTTGCTAACGTAGTTTTTGGGGCAATAGTATTGGTTGCTTCTCTGGCATCGGCTGCATTAAGTACTATGATGCTGTATGGCTTTGGTGAACTTATTGAAACCAACATTGCAATAAAAAAATATCTATATAAAAATAGCGATATAACAGCTGATGAAAATCAGGAAGAGCTTGCAGGTAACGATGCTTATATAAAATGCCCTGATTGCGGAAGTAAGCAAAAGTGGGAGAGATACACTTTCTCTAAGTGCGGATGCTATTTTGAAAACATAAAGAAAACAGGATATACTTCAAACGTGTTAAAAGACAAGACAACGTCTGTTTATATTAGATGTGCAAAATGTCAAAACGAAAATATAATTACTGCAGTTGAATTTATTAACGAAAAAGAACTCAGATGTTCTGAGTGCAACAATCCTTTAAGGTAAAAAATGAGTAAAGCAATTTTGATTACCGGTGCATATGGCGGTATGGGCAAAAAGACTGCTGAGCTGTTTTCAAAAAACGGCTATACTGTATATGCCCTTGATAAAAACGTAGGGGATAGGGAAGATAATATCATCCCCATAAAAACAGATATTACTGATGAAAAAAGCATTGAAAAGGCTTTTTTAGAAGTAAAAAATCAAGCAGATTCTCTTTATGCCATTATCCACTTTGCAGGCGTTTATATGCTTGATTCACTTGTGGAAATGGAAAGCGACAGCTTCAAAAAAATCTTTGATATAAACGTTACGGGCGTGTTTTTAATAAATAAAATCTTTTTGCCTTTATTAAAAGACGGTAGTCGCATAGTCATTACAACAAGTGAGCTTGCACCCCTTAAACCTCTGCCTTTTACGGGGATTTATGCTGTAACAAAATCCGCCCTTGATAAGTATGCGTATTCATTAAAAATGGAATTACAATTATTAAATATCTCTGTTTCGGTACTTCGTGCAGGTGCAGTTTCAACGGGAATGATAAAAGCATCAACCGATGAGTTAGATAAGTTTTGCCAAAAAACAAAACTTTACTCTTTTAGCGGAAAGCGCTTTAAAGATATTGTAAATAAAGTTGAAGCGCGCAATATTGCACCTGAAAAAATTGCACAAAAAATGTATAAAATAGTTAAAAAGAAAAATCCTCAGTTCAAGTACAGCATAAACAGAAATCCACTTTTACTGTTGCTTAATCTTTTACCTGAGAAATTACAATTTTATATAATAAAACGAATTTTGATAAAAAAATAAGAGGCTTGTGAAAGCCTCTTATTTTTCGTAATTTCTTGTAACAAAAAGTGCAAGGATTATTGCTGAAACACCTGAAATCAGCTTACCTAAAATCATTGCTGTAACGTAACTTTCGTTTACTGCCATAGTGTAGGCAATGTGTGCGCCAAATGCGCATGATGCGGAAATGATAAATGCGGCATTTAATACAATACCACGTTTTGTCATTTTATCCATAACGCCCATTGTGGGCAAGCCTGAAACCGTTGTTGAAAGGATACCTAAAACGGCTGTTGCACCGATACCCGTTTTCTGCCCAAGGTACGATAAAGGCTTTTTCAACACAAATGAAACGAAGTGCATTAACGGGAAAGCACCTGCTAAAACTGCCGCAGAATTAAGGCATATTATACCGCCTTCTTCATAGGGGGCAAGGGTTTCAAGAAAATTAAGTTTTGTTAATGCTTTGAAAACGGCAAGGGAAAGACCAACTAAAATTAAAACACCGATTGCTTTGCCTAAAATCTCAAAAATTTTTATGCATATATTTTTAAAGAATATAATTCCTAAAGAAACTAAGGCTGCAAAAATGATTAACGGAAGAAGGGTAATCAATAATAAGCCTAAATCGATTTTTAATATAAGCCCTGCAACAAAGCAA
>JAZOMK010000077.1:0-5764 GCA_045653985.1 Clostridia bacterium
TGTTACGCAGAGGAAAAAAGCTCAATCACTTACTGTTATGTAAGCTCATTCGCTTTTTCCCCTACGTGCCTTGCCTTGCAAGGTTTCTCACACTCTCAAGGTTGCGTGCGGTATAATCGCTCAGTCATTTGCCGCTATGCAAACTCCTGTCGCGATTAACCTTCGTGCCCCTGATTTTCAAGTTTTTTTGCACCGTTAAGTTCGTGGAAGAAAAATGGCACAAAAAAGTCTTGAAACTGCGGCTTAAAAGCGATATAAAACATGGATAGTTTTTTGTTAAAAGGAGAATGTGTTATGAGCGAAAATCACGTACATAATTTCAAAATCACAAAAGTTCCTGCAACTTGCAAAGATAAAGGTTATACTTTGTATAAATGTGATTGTGGTTATGAACACAAGATTGATTTTACACCTGAAGGACCACATAAATATATAAAAATTGAAGAGAAACAGCCAACGTGTACAACTCCGGGATATTGTAAGTACGCTTGTGAGGTTTGCGGTCAGGGTGGCACAGATACTATACCGCCAACAGGGCACAGCTGGGGGCAATGGAGTGTAAGCAATTTCCCCACATGTACACAAAATGGTATGCGTGCGCATAAATGCCAGGTCTGCGGAGTTGAAGAAGTACAGCCTATTCCTGCTACCGGACACGTTTTTGCAGGTTCACAAAAAGTAAAGGGCGGAAAAAATTATTTCTGTAGAAATTGCGGCGAAACTATTTTTAAGCCTAACTTCTTTAAAAAGCATAAAGGCGGAATTATCGCTTTAAGTATTACTACTATAACGGTTGCTATTCTTGCAGCACTTACGATATTGCTTTTCATTCCTATGTATTATTATAATACGGCACAAAAATTTATGGATGAGGGCAATTATAACGAGGCGCGAATTTATCTTAATAAGTGTTTGGATTATAAAGACAGTAAAAAAATATTTAAGAGTATTGAGATTGTCGGTTATGAAACAGAAATTTATGAGTATGATAACGGCTGGGAAAAAATCGAAATTACCTATGATAAAAACCTTAATCCTATAACTGTAAAGAACTATGTGTATGGTTTATTATCAGAAAAGTCAGTATATACTTACGATGATAAAGGAAATGAAAAAACACACGTTATTTATGACAGTAACGATAAAATACTTAAACAACATATGTATGAAAATACTTACGATACAAATGGTCGTTTAATACAACAGGATGATACGATATATAAAACAGAAATACGTTTTGAATATGATAATAGAGGCAATTTAGTACGTAAGGCAGCCTATGACGATAATATAAAGACGTGGGAAATTAACTATGAGTATGATGCGCTAAATAATTTAGTGTGCGAAATACATAATGATTCATTTGGTGAAAAAACACAATATTATTTTGAATATAACTATAACAATGAATTGATAAGATCTGAGTGGAAATGGTATAATAATAAGGGAAGCTTAGAATATTCATACGTATACACATATAATGGTGATGGAAGTAAATTATCACGTATATGGATAGATTATGGAAGCTCACGTACGTACTCAAGCTGTGAATATGAATATAAAGATCCTATTTACGGTATAAAAGAAGATAAATAATAACAAAAAATCTGTTGCAAAAAGCAACAGATTTTTTTGTGCAATAATTTAATTTTAAACTTCTCTTGCTACGCCTGATTTTATAGCGGCATCTTTTACTGCATTGGCAACACAAGTTGCTACACCTTTATCAAGGGCGTTGGGGATGATGTTTTCTGTAGAAAGTTCATCATCGGGGATATATGATGCGATTGCTTTTGCTGCGGCAAGCTTCATTTCTTCGTTAATATCCTTTGCACGTACACTCAATGCACCCTTAAAAATTCCGGGGAAAGCAAGTACGTTGTTTATCTGGTTGGGGAAATCACTTCTGCCCGTACCTACGATATAAGCGCCTGCTTCTTTTGCTTTATCGGGCATGATTTCGGGGGTGGGATTTGCCATGGGGAACATTATGGGGCGCTCGTTCATTGATGCAATCATATCTGCATCAACAACGTTGGGGGCGGAAACACCAACGAAAACGTCAGCACCTTTCATAGCATCCTTTAAAGTGCCTTTAAGGTTATCGTTATTTGTGATTTCAGCCATAGCACTTTGGGCATCGTTCATATAGTCAGCACCGCGATATAAAATACCGAAGCGGTCGCACATAATAAGATTCTTAACCTTTAATTGAAGTATCATTTTGCCGATTGCGATACCTGCGCTGCCTGCACCGTTAATGACAACGGTTAAATCGCTTAAATTTTTCTTTGCAACCTTTGCGGCATTTATCAAAGCGGCAACAACAACTATTGCGGTGCCGTGCTGGTCATCGTGGAAAACGGGAATATCGCAAACTTCTTTTAATTTCTTTTCAATTTCAAAGCAACGGGGTGCAGAAATATCTTCAAGGTTAATGCCACCGAATGAGCCTGAAATAAGCGAGATTGTTCTTACGATTTCATCAACGTCTTTGCTTTTTATGCAAAGAGGGAAAGCATCAACGTCGGCAAAGGATTTAAAAAGTGCGCATTTGCCTTCCATAACGGGCATACCTGCTTCAGGCCCGATATCACCTAAGCCTAAAACTGCAGTACCATCAGTTATAACGGCAACAAGGTTCTTTCTGCGGGTAAGTTCGTAGCTTTTATTTATATCTTTTTGTATTTCAAGGCAAGGCTCGGCAACACCGGGGGTATAACATAAGGAAAGATCTTCCCTTGTGTTTACGGGCGCACGGCTGATAACTTCAATTTTACCTTGCCATTCATAGTGCTTTTTTAATGATTCTTCACGATAATTCATAATAAATACCTCTTGTTATTTTGTGGCTATATTATAGTATAATCAATAAAAAAGGTCAAATGAAATTGTGAATAAAATATGAGTTTGGTGAAAAAGTATACGAGCTTAGCGTATGGAATTCAAACACTTCTATTTTAGGTGAAGTAATGTTTACTGATACGGGAGCATATGCTATTTGCTATACTGATGCTTTAGGTAATCGTCGGGCATATCTCATTTTAGAGAATTTAAGCGGTGAGGGCGAAACCTTCAGCCTTGCTAAATACGAATATTAAAAAATAACCCTGAAAAGTACTTTTCAGGGTTATTAACATAATATTGATTTTTAAATAAATATATGATAAAATACCATATATAATTATGTAGATGGAGCAAAAAACATGGATAAAATAAAAGCAGTAACATGGGTTGCAAAGGAAATAGTATTAAAAAGTGATAAAAAATACAACGATCCTTTTAACGACGTTGACGTTGATCTTATACTTACAAAGGGCAGCATAGCTTATACTATCCCTGCATTCTGGGATGGCGGTGATATCTGGCGCGCTCGCTTTACTTGTACTGAAGAAGGTACTTGGACATATAAAACGGTATGCAGCGATGAAGAAAATTCAGGCTTACATAATAAGGAAAACACCGTTGATTGCGTAAAATATACGGGCGACCTTGATATTTACAAGCATGGCTTTTTAAAAACAGAAAAAGATACAAAGTATTTTATGTACGATGACGGCACACCCTTCTTTTATCTGGGTGATACCCATTGGGGCTTAGGTCTTGAAACCATAGCCATGATTAAGGAAATCGCTAAAACCCGTAAAGAACAAGGCTATACTGTGTTCCAAAGTGAACCGCTGGATGCAAAATTCAAGTTTCAGGACGGCATAACTGAGGAAGATATGGAAGGCCTTTGGGAACATGATGAAAAGTTTAAAGAAATTGCCGAAAATGGCCTTGTACACACGAATGCAGCGCATTTCTTCCCTGCGTTTATGCAAGAGTTTATTGATAACCATGGCGGATACTCACAAAGACTTATGGGTGTTGGCGTGAAAAATGGCGAAGAAATTAACCTTTATGATCTTTCAGATGCGGCAAAGACGGCTCTTGAAAAAATATGCCGTTATTGGGTGGCAAGATATTCGGCATATCCCGTAATGTGGACGCTTGCCCAAGAGGTTGATAAAGATTTTTTCTGGACCATAACACCTGACTTCCACAACCATAAGCAATGGGGATTGTTAAATAACCCATATAAATACGTGGCAGAATTTTTTTGCAAGTATGATCCTTACAATCATCCATTAACTGCCCATCAGGAAGGCTCAAGCTTTACAAAGGCATCAAATTCCGCATTCCGCAATATGAAAGAACACACGTGGTACGCTTCACAATGGAATCCAAAAGTAACGGGCGAATCAATTATTGAATCACCTGCTGATTATTGGGCGCATGGGCAAGGTAAACCCGTAATCAGGTACGAAAGCTATTACTACATGGTGCAAACAAAGGATTTTGGCGCACGTGCAAGAAGCTGGATGGGTTTGTTAAGCGGTATGTGTGGTCTTGGCTATGGTGCGCAGGGCGCATGGTATTATCAACATTCCTATCGCTCAAAAGTAGATTCTGATGATGGCGTTGATGTTGTAACGGTTGACGAAAAGGCTGAATATAAGTCAAAATGGAAAGAAGCCTTATCAATACCAAGCTCAATTCAGGTAACTTATATCCGCGACTTTTTTGAAAATTATGTTGGCGATTGGTACACACTTATACCGCGTTTTGAAGATACAGCGTATCTTAAAAGAGATCAGGGCGCTTATGGCGTAATTGCTTCAAACAGTGATAACTCGAAAGTTGTTGTATATTTTTATAACTTCTCTGAGCCTACTTTGGCGGCAAGGCCTAATGCTGTTGAAACCGGTACAAAAACGGGCAAACTTAATTGCCTTGAAGCTAATGGTGATTATAAATATATCTGGTATAATCCTATAACGGGTAAAGTTTACAGCGAAGGCTCTTTTACCGCAACAAATGAAGGTACGTGGATAATTCCTGAAAAAACAACAAGTGATATGGTATTATACGTATATAAATAAAAGCAAGCACCTCTTTTAAAGGTGCTTGCTTTTTTATTCGTTTTCTTCGTTATATCTCTTTTTCAGGTCGTTTAAAATGCGGGGATAAAGCTGAATTGACATACCGCCATCAACAACAAGTTCAGTACCCGTAACGTTCTTTGACATATCAGTACCGAAGAACCAAACGGCATTGGCAACGTCCTCAAAATCAGAAATATCACCGATAGGTGTAAGGGTGCCGTTTACAATTTGCTTTTTGCCCATCTGCACCCAACGCGCAGTTTTGATTGTGCCGGGCAAAACAACGTTTACGCGGATGCCGAAAGGACCTAAATCAACTGCAAGCGCCTTTGTTAAAGCATTTATACCGCCCTTTGATGCTGAATATGCGGCACGGTTGGGAATTGCACGGTAAGCGGTGTTTGAGCTTACAAATACAACTGAACCTTTTTTGTGTTCTCTCATTCTAATTGCTGCCTGGCGGACAATGGAGAAGTTCCATACAAGGTTTGTTTCAAAAACTCTTTGGAAATCTGCTAAAGGAACAGTCCAGAAATCTTGTCCTGCGGCAGGATCTTTAGGATCAAAGCCCATGTTTGCGGCATTTAAAACAACTGTTTCAACAAAATAGCCAAGCGAGTCAATATCATTAAAGATATCAATTATCTGCTGTTCGCAACCGATGTTGCATTCATAGCCTTTTGAAAAAACATTATAATCTTCAGCTAATTTTTTTGCTGAATTTTCAGCTTCTTCACCATTACGGCTTGTTATAAAAACGTTCCAGCCGTTTTTTGCAAAAAGTTCGGCAATGCCGTAGCCTGTGCCTGTTTGCGCACCTGTTATAAAAACTGCTT
>JAZOMK010000078.1:0-7650 GCA_045653985.1 Clostridia bacterium
GCGGATATTATGAGCCATGCCATTTTTCAAGAGAATTTAAAAAGCGATTCGGAATATCACCCAATGAATATGCTAAACAAAAAATCAACATTTTTCAAGTTACAAACAAAGCATCCACATAACGTGGATGCTTTTTATCACATTTTTGAAATTATATCGGGTAACATTAAACCTGCCAATGCATTCCAGTTCATAAACCCTAAAATTATATTACTATTGCCCGTTTCGGGGTTATAATATTCGTGCATTGCACCATTTTTCCTGATATCTCTGCAAAGATTATTTAAAAGATTTTCTGCTAATTTTTTTGCTTCATCAACGTATCCGTAATTTAAAAGCCCCTTAAATACGATATAGGTTGAAACAATCCAGATAGGTCCTTGCCAGTTTGATGGGTTTGACATTTCAACAGTATTATATATAGGTTCATTTTTAGCCATAGTTCTTATGCCATAATCAGACCAAAATTCTTCAGGATTCATTAAGTGTTCTTTAACCATACCTCATGCAAATTCAGTTGGTGCTATGTTTGCATACATGGGAATAAAGCACGTCCACATTCTAAACTTTAAAGGTACATTCCACATAATTTCCTGGGTTGCGGTGGGAAGTTTCTCGGAAAGCATATCTAAATGATAATATAAGCCATCAATAGGATCCCACATATTATCGTTGATTTTGATTGCAAGTGTTTCTTTTTTATCAAGATACATTTTCTGTTTATCTTCATCGCCGCAGATATGGGCAATTTCTGCCATTGCAGATAATTCCATATACATAAAACTGTTTAATTCAACACCTGCTGAAGAATTTAACGGTCTGCCATAAATTGCAGGATGATTATCCGTACCTGAGCCACGCAAGCTACGCCATACAAATAAACCGTTTTTCTTTTGCTGAGTATTTTCCCAATGCTCAATATGTTTTATCAACTTATTATAAATGCTTTTTATAAAATCAACATTTTTATTTTTGTTGTATGCAAGCATTGCCATTTGCGCAAGTACGGGTTTTGCTGAGTTGAAATTGCAATCTGCACCGCGTTCCTTTATATTAAACATCGGCAACGCATTTGATTTTGAATCATCGGCATAAATTACGTACGGTACTGAGCCATCTTCCCTTGCATACTCAAAGAAGTTAAGCAAGCACCCTTCAATATAATCACCAATATCATCATAAACGTCATACAGCGCTTTAGCGCAGAAAAAAGAATCCCAATCCCACAACTGTCCGTCATATGCGGCGGCAGGATCTAAAAATTTATACTTTAAATTCCCAACAGGCTGTTTAAGAGACGTTTTCCAATTATTTTTTATAAATTCAGATATCTCGTTATGTAATGCTGTTAATTTTTCCATTAAATAATACACCTCATAAAATATATTGTTCTTTTTTATAATATCCATATCGGCATAATTTTTCAATGTACTATTGTTACAATAAATTGTATATTTGTTGCGCAAGAATTTTTTATTAAATGCTACTTTTTTAAAATTCAATATTTTTTATAAAACCGCCTTTAAAGAAACAGGCGCACTTATCAAAAAATGCGTCTGTTTTTTAATTAGAATCATAATCTATTCTGCTTTAACTGTAATACTTGCTGTAATCAAGCCTTCACCACTACAAGTAACAGTAAATTCACCTTTTACATCCTTTATTGAACGGACGCAGGCAACGAGTTTTGAGCCAAGTGTCATTTTATCAGGTCTATAAAACGATTCGGTTTCACGCTGATCACCAGCATCCGTGGTTAAAAATTCAACGTTATCAGTTACTTTAAAGGTAAGGCGCTGATCATGCATACACGCTATGCCATCTTTATCAACAATAGTTGCTGTGATATAGCAAAGATCATCACCATCGGCAACTATTGTATTGCGGTCGCATTCAAGTTCAATGTGATGAGGAGCACCTGCAGTTTTAATTGTTTTTTCCATAATAGGTCTTTCGTAAAAATCATAACCTATAACCTTTATTTCACCCGGCTGATAAATCACGCCATCCCAGCGCATACGGAATCTATCAATTTCATTGGTGCTTTCGTGACGGCGTATTCCCTGCGATTCACCATTTACAAACAATTCTACCTTGGGAAGATTTGTAAAGACATGAACGGGAATGTTTTCGCCCTCTTTACCGTGCCACGTCCAATGCGGGAACACGTGAAGCACTTTTTCATCTGTCCATACTGATTTATAAAGATAATAGCGATTTTTAGGAAGACCTGCCAGGTCAATAACGCCAAAATGCGAGCTTCTTGACGGCCATTCGTGCAAGTAAGGAGTAGGCTCGCCAAGATAATCAAAGCCCGTCCATATATATTGGCCTGCAACAAAAGGACAATCAGCCTGTGCGGCAATTTCACGCTCAGCATAATATGCCCAGGATGAAGCAGATAATTCATAAGCTGAAACAGTAAGCTCTTTAACCTTTTTTACCGGAATATCTATATCCGCAGGGAAATGATATACATCGCGCGTTGACGTACACGAATCAGTTTCCGCACCTACCATTATCATATCAGGAAACTGCTGACGCCATTGTCTATAACAACGTGCCTTATAATTAAGACCAACAACATCAACATAATGAACTAAATTATTTATAAGAGCTTTCTCGCTATTATTTAGACCAAAGGTAACTTCCCTTGTAGAATCCATAGCTTTTGTCTTTTCTGCCAAAGCTTTTGCAACACGCCAGCCGTCAGCTAAAGCCTGCTCTTCTATTTCATTTCCTATTGACCACATAATAACAGAAGGATGATTACGATCACGCTTTATTATATCTTCAACATCTTTTTCAGCATGTTCATTAAAATACTTAGCATATCCGTTTTTAACCTTTGGTGCTGCCCATTCATCAAAGAACTCATCCATAACAACAATACCATATTCATCACACAAATCAAGAAGTTCGGGTGTTGGTGGATTATGGCTTGTTCTGATTGAATTAACGCCCATCTCTTTAAGTATTTTTAATTGACGTTTAAGTGCTGAAACATTTACTGCTGCGCCAAGTGAACCAATGTCATGATGCATACACACACCATGTAACTTCCGGTACCTGCCATTTAAGAAATAGCCGTCTTTTGTGAATTTTGAAACACGTACACCAAACCTAATCACAGCCTCATCTGCAACATTATTATCCTTATCATAAAGCATAATTTCAGCGTTATAAAGCACGGGATTTGTTATATCCCAAAGTTCAGGATACGCAATAGTAAATAAACCGCAATCCTCTGTGAACTCAGTTGCGCAAACAGTATTACCGTTTTTATCATACACTGTAATAGATTTTTTTAAACTTTCACCTACAGCATCAATATTTGCTTCAAATACTGCATTTTCTTTATCTACTGCAAGTTGCTTTAACCAAATACCGTCATAGCTGATATGATTCTTGTTTTTATACACAAGACGAACGTTGCGATAGATACCTGCACCTGAATACCAGCGTCCGCAATATTCTTCAACCACAGCATGTACTGCAATTAAATTTTTTTCACCAATTTTAACAAAATCAGTAATATCAACCTCGAAGGATTTATATCCAAAATGACATCCGCCAGCCTTTTTTCCGTTACAATAAACTGTGCTCTGCCACATTACACCGTCAAATTCAAGGGTAATATCTTTATTCTTTGCATCAGCGGGAATATCAATCCATAAGCGGTAAATTCCTTCACCGATTGAAGGAAGTCCGCCGGTTGTTCCCGTATATATAATAACGGTTTCACCGTTATTAGTTTTCCAATGGCGCTCACGCGGGTCGTTATTTTTATCAAAGACACCCGTTATCGCCCAATCATGAGGAACGCGCACGTTTTCCCAATTTTTATCATCAAAATCAACATTGACAGCAGATAAATCAGCCTTGCCAATATCAAATTTTTTAAATTTGTATCCGTATTTTAAAATTGATACGTTTCTTGCCATAGAAAACACCCTCTTTTAGTAAAATATAGCACGAAATATTTGCCGTGTCAATAATAAAAAAAGAAATACACATCATAGAAAAAGATAATACACATGCCACCGTTAGATTTGTAATTAAAATTTTAGCCTTTTGTATTATTGAAGATAAACCTTTTAGCCATTAAAGTGGTAAAAAATTAACAAAAAAAGACACATCATTTAAGATTTCTCAAAAAATGATGTGTCCAATTTTTTATGTGTTAAATTTTATAATAGGTCTTTAAATTAGCCCTTCATTGCAACTTCGCAAGCAACTGCAACTTCAACTGCAACGGACATACCAACCATGGGGTTGTTACCTGCGCCGATAAGACTCATCATTGTTTCTTTTGCACTACCTATTGTTTTGTAAATATTTATATGGGGTTGTACCGGTATATTTCTTGAAAATTTTGATAAAATAGCTGACGCTCGAAAATCCACATTCAAAGGAAACCTCAAGAACATTTTGATGATTTTCTGAAAGCAACTTTTTTGCGTGTTCAACACGATAACGAATAATATATTCAGCAGGTGTTTGTCCGGTATATTTCTTAAAAAGACGTATAATATACGACTTGCTATAATGTGCAACATCGCAAAGAGAATCAAGCGTGATTTGTTCGTAAAAATGCGTATGGATATAATCAAAAAGCAAATGTTGGACATAAAAATCACGCTTTTCAACAGCATCTTTCTCCTTGTACTCCCCGAGTTCAATAAAACGGGCAAACAAAGAACAAAAAATCGCCTTCAATCGAATTTCATATCCAAATGGCTTATCATTATAGCAAGAAATTATTTCCTTCATAAGTTTTATAACCTCGTTTCCAAGTTCGGTATTTTTAGAAAAGAAATTAGAAAACTCAAGACGTTCAAACCACACGGCAAGCTCATTTCCTGTCCAAAAATCCGGATGAACCACTATGGCTGTCACGGATTTTCCTAAATCAAGATGCAAAGAATGGAGTGCACCGCCCCGTATCATTAATACATCATCCTTGTTCAATGTCACCTGTTCCCCATCGACCGTGCATTGTGCGCCGTCATTATTAGAAATCAAAAACTCGTATTCATCATGCCAATGATAACTTACAAAAGATGATTTGTATATTTTTAAAGGTAAACTTCCGCTTCTGTGTATTACCGATTCTTTGTAAAGTGCGTCCTTTATCATTTTAACCTCTTTGTTTAATATAATTATATTTTTAGCAAATATAATAATAGTAATTGTTCTTTTTTTACGATATAATTATATTATAGTTAAATTTTAAAGTCAATATGTTAAATCAGGAGGTTAATAAATATGTTACAAACAAGTGCAATTCTCAATAAAGACTATATCCGTGAAAACGTTGTATCAGTGACGCTTTCCGCTGTTAAAAATAGCAGTTTACTGTTTAAAACAAATGCAGTTATTAAAGACTTTTCAAAAGTTTCATCAGGTGACGATGAGATGTTTGACCGAATCAAAGAATCGGCACAAGGAGATGTTACAACAGGAAGTCTGCTAATAGAGGTGTTTAAACAAGACTGTTTACGTGTACGTTTCTTTAGGAGTGAAGAAATCGGTAAAAACGATACCCCTATGGTATCAGGAAGCCTTGATGCCGACCTAGATATGCAGGTAAAGGAAGATAATAATATCGTTACGGCTCGTTGCGGTAATCTTATTATTACAGTAACACTAAGTCCCTACAGTCTTAACGTATACAACACTTGCACAGGCAAATGTGTGAAGGTTGGCGGTTTTGAAAAAAATTTTTTCAACGTTCGCGATTCACTTAACACAGGTCTTTGTTATATAAAAGGGGAATCTGTACCTATTGCAACCGAAAATTTTGCGCTTTCTCCTCACGAAGCTATATATGGTTTTGGTGAAAAGTTTATTAAACTCAATAAGGTCGGTCAGACCATTGAATTTGATACTCAGGACGGACTCGGAATAGGAACACCCAGAACATATAAAAATATACCTTTTTATGTTTCAACAAACGGCTACGGAGTTTTTTTTAATCATTCTTCGTATATGACCTTTTTTGTAGGAAGTATGTATGCCGGTGATATTCAGGCGGCAATTCATGACGACTTCCTTGATTATTACATTTTCACCGGAAGCATAAAGGACATCATTGGAAACTACTCTTTACTTACCGGAAAGTCATCTATGCCATCAAAATGGAGTTTCGGCTATTGGCAAAGTAAAATAACCTATCACAGTGCCGAGGAAATTTTAGATATCGTATGTAATATGCGTAAAAAGCAAATTCCTATGGACGTTATACATATTGACACCCATTGGTTTAAAACTAATTGGTTCTGTGATTATGAGTTTGATAAGGAGCGATTTCCTGATCCAAAAGGCTTAGTACGGGAGCTTTCCAAAAAAGGAGTTCATCTTTCACTGTGGCAGCTTCCCTACGTCCGTTTTGGTTCAAAAGCATTTGACGAGTTCAAAAAGGTTGATGGCTTTGTAAAAAACAAAGAAGGTGAGATGTACGACCTCCGAACACTTGGTGTGATTCTTTGCAACTCTCCTGACCCTGTTGGAATTATAGATTTTACAAACCCCAATGCAATAGAAGTTTATAAAAATATACTCAGAAAACTTTTCGATATGGGTGTAAGCGTCATTAAAACTGATTTTGGTGAGGCTGCCCCTTCAGACGGTGTTTATTATGACGGAACCCCCGGATATAAAATGCACAATCTCTACCCTCTGCTTTATAACAAGGTTGCATATGAATTAACTTCAGAATACTTCGGTAACGAGGCAATCGTTTGGGGAAGATCTGCCTATGCAGGCAATCAACGTTACCCTCTTTATTGGGGTGGTGATAGTAGCCCGAATTTTGAAAATATAATTCCCCAACTTGTTGGCGGTTTATCTTTTGGTATGTGCGGTTTCCCTTTCTGGAGTCAGGATGTTGGCGGATTTATTGGACTTACTAATAACAAGTTGTTGATTCGTTGGATGCAGTTCAGTGTTCTCATGTCACACATAAGAATACACGGAAGCGGTGATCGAGAACTGTATAAATATAGTGATGAGTGTATTGAAATTTGTAAAAAATATCTCGATATGCGATACTCACTTTTGCCTTATCTATGGGCTCAAGCAAAAAAATGTTGTAAGGAAGCACTCCCCTTAACAAGAGCTTTGGTTATTGAGTATCAAAATGACCCAAACGTATGGAATATCGAAGATGAATATATGTCGGGTGATTCTTTGCTTGTTGCCCCCATATATACCGAAGACAACAAGCGTAGCGTTTATCTTCCCGATGGCGTTTGGACCGATTGGCATACGGGTGAACGCATTGTTGGTGGAAAATGGATGGATATAATTGCGCCTTTAGATGTGCTCCCGCTTTACGTAAGAGAAGGCGCCGTAATTCCTATCTGTACACGGATGAATTACGTCAACGAGAAAAACATCGACAGTTTAGAAATCAAAATATATCCATTTGAACACGATGGTAAAACGCAAATTGATGCCGAAACCTTTGATACGGTGATTCCTATAGTATATGAAGCAAAAAACGGGAATCATACCGTCTATATTCCAAAAACTAATATTAATTTAACGGTTAAATGTATGAATAATTCAATCATTAAAGTAGTTAAAAACTAAATATTATGTCGCGTTTCTAATACAAAAAAAGATGGACACCTCATTAAAGATTTC
>JAZOMK010000079.1:0-3883 GCA_045653985.1 Clostridia bacterium
TCAACAGGAAGACCGTGAGTATCCCAACCGGCTTTTCTAAGAACTTTATAGCCTTTCATTGTGCGGTAACGGGGTATCATATCTTTTATAACACGGGTTAAAACGTGACCTATATGTGGCTTGCCGTTTGCTGTTGGCGGGCCATCATAGAAAGTGAATTCTTTATTTCCTTCATTTTTCTTTGTGCTGCGTTCAAAAATTTCATTTTCTTTCCAATAAGAAAGAATCTCTTTTTCCCTGTCTACAAAATTAAGACCGGTATCAACCTTTTTGTACATTAGAAAACCTCCAAATAAAAATTAAAGCTTTGCGCATTTGGAAAAAAGCACAAAGCAAAAAACCACCAAATACCGTACAAACATACGTTATCGCGTAATGTGCGATTCACATCAAAAGCTACTTTTTATTTCACTTTTGCCCCTGATAGGTGATATTTTTAAGATTGATTTATGTATTTTCACCAAACATACACTCTCTGGAAAATCATAAACTTAAAAACGTGTCCTCGTAAACGGGTTACCTCATAAAATTAACACACATATTATATATATAAATTATGATTTTGTAAAGCATTTTTGCAAAAATTCGTTGACATATTTTTTTATTTGTACTAAAATCTATTTGCACAAAAAGAATAAACGCAAGTCAGCATATTTTTATGCTATTGAACAGAATTTTTCTGCAAGATGTTAAGGGAACGGCGGTGTAATTCCGCGGCAACAGCCATTACCGTAAAAGTCGGAATGCTTATCGGCTTGTGATTTTCGCAAAGAACATCCTTGGGCAATAGGAAGGACGTTGCGGGTAAAGTATGGCAGGGTACTTATATTTGCACGTCTTTTTTAGAAGGCGTGCTTTTTGCTTTCTTCTTTTCGTGAAAAATGAATTGGAGGAATTTTTTTATGAAAAATCTCAAAAAAATCGTTACCCTGTTACTTGTTATTGTTGCTGTATTGTCTTTTGTTGCTTGCAAAAACAGCAAAACCGAAACACCACAAAGTAATGATAATGTTAATGTTGAAGGTGCTGAAGGCACAAAACTTCAAGGTCTTTGGGCTGATGCAAAGTATACAGAAGACACTACTTTTGGCGAAGGCGCAAAAACTCTTAAAATCGTTGTAGAAGCTGAAGATAAGAAGATTACTTTTACTGTTAAAACAGATAAGGAAACTGTAGGCGATGCACTTATGGAACATAAGCTTATTGATGGCGATCAAGGTGATTATGGCTTATACGTTAAGTATGTCAACGGTATTAAGGCTGATTATGATACCGACAAAGCATATTGGTCATTCAATAAGAATGGCGAGTATATGATGACGGGTGTTGACACAACAAACTTTGCAGATGGCGACCAGTATGAACTTGTTTACACGAAGGGTTAAACTATCGGTAAAAGAAATAACTGTATTTGCTCTTTTGGGCACGCTTATGTATTTGGGCGATATTTTTATGGAGGCATTACCCAATATACATCTTGTTGGTGTACTTACGGTTGTTTATACGGTAGTGTTCAGAAAAAAAGCATTGATTCCCATATACATTTACGTTTTTTTAACACTGCTCACAAATGGCTTTGGCATATGGTCCTTGCCGTATCTTTATTTGTGGACGGTTCTTTGGGGGATAGTTATGCTCCTGCCTAAAAGAATGCCCGTATGGGTACAATGGATAGTTTATCCTTTTGTATGCGCACTTCACGGCATTTTCTTCGGCACTTTGTATGCACCTGCACATGCACTTATAATGGGACTTGATTTTGACGGAATGATAACTTGGATTATGATGGGGTTATCCTTTGATATAATGCACGCTGTAGGCAATTTTGCAGGCGGGTTATTGATTGTTCCGTTAAAAAAAGTTTTATCACAATTAAAAAAACAAGCAAAAATTTAAAAGGCTGAATTTTCAGCCTTTTTTTCTTTGACATTTGAGCGTATATAGTGATATAATTACTATAACTAACATTGGGGAAGTGTTTTTTTGAAGAAAAAATTTGACGAAGAAGTTTTGACAAAAGAAGATATTGAAAAGGCTGAAGAAAGCGAAGAAACAACCATTCGTCGTGTTGATAACAGACCTGGTTCGGTTTTTTCAATTATTATATTTTTGATGGTGTTTTTGGTTGGATATATGCTTTATCCTCACGTTTCAATGCTGTTGCCGATACCCGGTGAAAAAATGACGGTTGATACACAGTACGGTAGAGCCGGCATTAAAGAAATGATAAGTGCCGATAAAATCGTAATTGCTACCGTAAAAGAAAAAGAAACCAATGCAAAATCACGTGTAAATGATAGTGGTAAATCGGTAATAGGTAAAGAGGTTGTTTTTGAGGTAAAAGAAGTAATAAAAGGGGAACAGAAATCAACTTTTGTTATCTATGAATTAGGCGGCAACGTCCTTCTTGATCTTAGTGGCAGAAAAAAGAAATATAACGTAACGTATGAAAATGCCGTAAAATATGATGAAGGTGCAACGTATTTGCTTTTTATCAGCGAGGGCGGAATTTTGTTTAATGGTCAATATGGTGCAATTAAACAAAATTCAGACGGCAGTTTTTTGGATATAAGAAAATCTTATACGGTTGACGAAATAAAAGAGATGCTGAATAATGACGGGGGCGAACAATGAAACGGCTTTTTTTGAAATTAGCACTTATTATATTTAGTGCTGTTACGTTGTCGGGAATCTGTACTTCGTGTGCAGGTCAATCCTATGATGGTGTTGCAACTGCATATCTTAATGCTTTTAGAGAATTTGATTATAAAACCATGTACGAGCTTCTTACACCGGGCTCTCAAAGTACATATAGTTATGATGATTTTGTTGAATATCATAAAAAAGTCTATGATGTTTTGAAAATTCAGACGGTTGCTGTTGAAATGGGCGAAACAGTAGATAACGGTGATTCAAAGTCATATAACTATACCGCAACCTTTAAATCATCAGAGTATGGCGAATTTGCATACGATATGCATTTTGAAGTTTATAAAAAAACTAAGTTCTACCTTGTTGCGTGGTCGCCGTCAAATGTTGTACCTGATATGCAACGTTATGACAGAATATACTCTTCAACTCTTTACGGTAAACGTGGCGAAATTTTTGATAGTGAAGGCAGAGTACTTGTTCAGAATGATTATGCCATTACTGTTTATGGTGATAAAACAAAACTTGAAGGTAAAGAAGCGGAAACTGCCTTAAAAGTTGCGCAGATTCTTAATATGAATAGCGAAAAAGTCCTTGAGAATTTCAAAAAATCAAGTGGTAGTACGGGTATTTTTGCAACAATGTTCAAAGGTGAACTTACTTTCGAACAAGAAAATTTACTTAATGAAATTGAAAACGTAAAAATAAATCGCGATTCAATTACACCTATCAGATACTATCCTTATGGCGATGCCCTTGCACAGACGTTAGGTTATTCAAGTCCTATTACCACGGAAGATAGAGAAGATGAGTTCTATAAAAATATGCCCGAGGGTACACGCGTAGGCAGAAGCGGCCTTGAAGCGGCATATGATGAGTATCTTCAACCTAAAGAAGGGGTGCAGATTTATCTTCTCTCTGATGATAGTAAAAGGAAAACTGTGCTTTATGAAGAACCTGCACAAGATGGCTTAAATCTTAAACTCACCGTAGATATTTCGCTTCAAAAGAATATAACCGACTATATGAATGAGAATTTTAAGGAGCTTACTTCAGGTACGGCAACTATTGTTGAACCTACTACCGGTGCAGTAATCTCAATGGTTAGTTATCCTTCCTATGATGCAAACGTTTATGCTTATGATAAAGCAACTAATTACGGAGATCTTTTTGAAAATAAATATACACCATTGCTTAACCGCAATATTCAGGGTACATATCCTCCCGGTTCAAT
>JAZOMK010000080.1:0-2542 GCA_045653985.1 Clostridia bacterium
ACTGAATTTTGTTATTTGTGCTTGTAACGGTATCGGTGAACCATGCATAAGTGCTGCCAACGAGCATTGATGCGCAAAGTACCAATGTTAAAAGACTAAATAACAAAGCTCTTTTTGTGCTTTTCTTATTCGTCATTTTCAAATGACCTCCTCTAAAAAATTTACCCTTTCGGTAAGCAAAAGGCACGTTAATTTATACCCTTTGCTTACCGCCTATCCTAAAAAAAGGATAGGTAGTAAACTTTTATTATCTGAATGATGCCATAACTGACCAGCATCCGCCTACGTCATGTGCAACGGGAATTGCATCGGAATCAGCCCATGCTGTTACAACGCCGTCAACAGTAAGAGTTCTTCCTGACATATAGTGCATTCTGAATGCTGCATAAGTAGTATTTGTAAGGCTTACGTTTGAGCCGTTTCTTGTGTTCCAGCCCTGAATTGTACCAAATGTGCAATCCTTAGCATCAAGGCCCCAAGCGCCGCCAAGAACTACGTCGCCATAAGGAGTGTATTCTACCTGAACCTGTGTTGCGGGATCAAGGTGAGCTGCATCTGTAATGCTTGCACAAGCTACGTTAGTCATTTTTATAACACCGCTACCTGAAGATAATTCAATACCTGTAGCATCATTATCCATGTTGATTGTAACATCAGTTAATGTGAAGCCTGTAGTATTTGCAGCTGTGGGTTTAATCTTATAATTATTAAATGTAACGTTTTTGATTACTGCACCATTTTCAGGTTTAATAAGATGGAATGCGTACTCTGTACCTGCATAGGTAATTTCGTGGCCGTTACCATCAAAAGTTACACCTGCAGGAATAGTTATACCGACTGTAGCATCAATATCAGCTGTTAACTTTACGTTATCGCCATTTGCTAAAGCTGCTGTTAATGCTTCTAATGTTGCAACGTTTTCAGGAGCTTTTACTGTCCAAGTACCGTTTGCATTTTCCTTAGCTGTGAATCCATTTGCAACCTTAATGCAGTTGCTTACGTTGCCGCCAAGAGGATTGGTGTTATATACGCCACCTTTAAGTGTTATAACAGGGTTGCCTGCAGCAATACCTAAGTTATTATTGATTTCGATAGGATTCTTAAGCGCATTGAAAGTACCACCATTGATTTCGCACTTGCCGTAAGTATCAACGCAGATTACACCACGTGCATTTGTTGCAAGAGCATCATCGCCATAGTTGCCGTTTGTGAAAGTACCGCCATTGATAACAAGTGTACCACCTGAGTTCATAACGTTACCAACCCATGAGCCGTGGCTTGTACCCTGATTGTATCCTTCAGAAGCACTTGTGGGTTCTGTTTTGTAAGTACCTGAATTAACAGTCATCTTACCGTTTGTAGATACAGCAAATGCTGTTGATAAATAAGGTGCTGTATGAAGACCTTTCTGGTCTACTGTACAGTTGTTAAGAACAACTTCACCGCCTACAGCATAGAAACCACCTGCAGCGCCAGTTGCTGTAACGTCAACATCTGTTGCGATGATTGTTGCGCCT
The DNA here is from genome assembly GCA_045653985.1 of Clostridia bacterium. Classification (GTDB taxonomy): domain Bacteria; phylum Bacillota; class Clostridia; order Christensenellales; family QALW01; genus UMGS1322. The sequence continues at coordinate 1,518 of JAZOMK010000080.1, forward strand.
TCCCATGATTTAACACCGAAGTCGCCGGCCTTGCTGTTTTCAACATCAACGTTTACAAGGTTAAGTGTAACGGTGTTTCCACTACCTGATTCAGTTGCAGCACTGATTGCGCACCAGTTGTCAGAACCTGAAACAACTTTACCGTTTACAACGTTAATTGTAACGTCGGTATTCTTTATATCATTACCTGAACCAATCTTGAAGCGAAGTGCGTTGCCACCAAGATTTGATGTAACTGTCTTGCCGTTAAGGTCAAGTGTAAAGCTTGCAGCGCCTGTATATGAAATACCGTTGTTTCCATTTGCATCTGTTGTAAAGGTTATGTTATCTTTAAGTACGATAACTTCGCCATCGCTTACGTTGTTAATAGCCTTAAGTAATTCTTCCTGTGTGCTTACACTAACTACGTAATCAGCATTGATATCATAGTCCTTATCAAAGCTGTCAACTTCAGAGTTAAGCTGTGTTGCAAGAATCTGGATATCAAATGAGCCAAGATCAAGTGTCTGGTAATCGTTACCTGCTGACTCTCTCATCTTTAATGCGATTGCAAGATACTGCTTTTCGCCAGCCATAAGTGTACCGCTTGTTGTTTCTTCTATTGTGTTTACAAATGAAGCAACTGTACCTGCATAGGTATAACCATCAAGGTTACGATCAACGGGATATGTAGCCTCTGCAGCAGTAGGAAGAACGTAAACGTCAATTACGTCTGCAAGAGCTGAAAGTTCAGTTGATGAAACAAACTTTGCTACCCACTTAAGTGCAAGTGAACCTTCATTTTCGATTTTAAGAAGCTTTACGTCAACAAAACCGGGTTCCCATTTATCATAGTTAAAAATAGGTGCCTGACTGTCTTTTACTGACTGCCAGCCGTTTGCTTTGTCATGCAACTCAAGGTCAACCTTAAGTGTACCTGACTGAATTTTGTTATTTGTGCTTGTAACGGTATCGGTGAACCATGCATAAGTGCTGCCAACGAGCATTGATGCGCAAAGTACCAATGTTAAAAGACTAAATAACAA
>JAZOMK010000081.1:0-3905 GCA_045653985.1 Clostridia bacterium
TTTATTGTAATTGCAAACCCCAATGCACCTACAGGCATTTCAATGGGGCTTGATTATTTGGAAGAAATCATAAAAACAAATCCTGAAAACGTTGTTTTAGTTGATGAAGCCTACGTTGATTTTGGCGGTACAACAGCATTGCCTTTACTTAGTAAGTATGATAACCTTCTTGTTGTGCGCACTTATTCAAAATCTCGTTCAATGGCTGGTGCAAGACTTGGCTATGCCTTTGCTTCAAAGGAAATAATTGCTGACCTTGAAAAAATCAAATATTCAACAAACCCATATAACGTAAATCGCCTTACTCAGATTGCAGGTGTTGCATCCTTAATGGATAACGAATATTACATGAGTAATTGCAAAACTATAATAGCAAATAGGGAATGTACAGTAAAAGAGCTTGAACTTTTAGGATTTACCGTATTGCCCTCTGATGCAAACTTTATTTTTGCAAAGCATAATAAAATCTCAGGCGAAGAACTTTATCTCAAATTAAAGGATAAAGGCATTTTGGTAAGACATTTTACAAGCGAAAGAATAAAAGATTTTAACCGTATTACAATCGGTACATTAGAGGAAATGTATGCTTTAGTAAAAGCAGTTTCCGAAATTCTGGAGGGAAAATGAGAACTTCATTTATTAAACGTAAAACAAAAGAAACTGACATTACTTTAAAACTCAGCCTTGATGGCAAGGGCGAAAGTAAAATTGATACAGGCTGTGGATTTTTAGATCATATGCTTACACTTTTTGCAAAGCATGGCCGCTTTGATCTTGAAGTTACTTGCATAGGCGATACTTTTGTTGACTACCATCATACTGCTGAAGATATTGCAATTTGCTTAGGCAAGGCATTTTCTGAATGTTTAGGTGATATGGCAGGAATTTATCGTTACGGTAGCACAATCCTCCCGATGGATGAGTCTTTAATACTTACTGCCGTTGATATTTCAGGCAGGGCATACCTTAATTTTGACGTTTTGATGCCCCAAAAACGTGTTGGCGATTTCGATACTGAACTTGTAGAAGAATTTTTCTATGGTTTTGTTCGCCATGCCAACTTAACGTTGCATATTAAAAAACTTGATGGTACAAATACACATCATATTATTGAGGGTATTTTTAAATCATTTGCCCGCACAATGGCTCAGGCAGTTAAAATAAACGAGGAATTTAAGGACGAGATTCCCTCCACAAAAGGAGTTTTATAAAATATGATAGCAATTATTGATTACGGTGTAGGTAATCTCTTTTCTCTTAAATCTTCTTTTGCCTTTATTGGCGAGGAAGCTGTTGTAACGCAGGATAAAAATGTTATTGATAAGGCTGAAAGAATAATTCTTCCCGGCGTTGGTGCTTTTGGTGATGCTGTTGAAAAACTCAATAAATCAGGTATGGCTGAAGTTCTATTAAAAGAAGTTGAAAAAGGTAAGCCTGTAATGGGCATTTGCCTTGGTATGCAACTTTTGTTTGATGAAAGCTATGAGTTTGGCGTACATAAAGGTTTAGGTCTTATTGAAGGCAAGATTGTTCCTTTTGAAGGCAGAATTGACAAAAAATTAAGAATTCCGCAGATAGGCTGGAATTCTCTTAAACTTTATAATAATTCACCGATTTTTAATGAAATTTCGGAAAATGATTATGTTTATTTTGTACATTCGTTTTTTGCTGATTGTCCAAAAAAGAACGTTATTGCAACGTCTGATTACGGCATTGAGTTTACAGCGGCTGTGCAGAAAGATAACGTTTTCGGATGCCAGTTCCATCCTGAAAAAAGCGGTGAAGTTGGCTTAAAAATTTTAAAAGGATTTTCATTAGTTAAGTGAGGTAAGTTTTATGTTGATTTTTCCTGCTATAGACCTCTTTGAAGGTAAAGCAGTTCGCCTTTTTAAAGGTAAATATGAAGAAATGACGGTGTACTCCGAAAAGCCTTGGGAGGTTGCACAAAATTTTAAAAACGCAGGATGCGAATATATACATATAGTTGACCTTGAGGGGGCAAAAAACGGAGATACGCCCAATATTGAAACAGTTAAAAAAATCGTTTCAACCTCGGGTTTAAAGGCTGAAATCGGTGGCGGTGTTCGCTCAATGGAAACTGTTGAAAAGTATCTTGATGCAGGTGTTATGCGTGTTATTTTGGGTACTGCGGCAGTAAAAGATCCTGTATTTTTAGAAAATGCTGTTAAGAAATTTGGTACTCGCGTTGCTGTTGGCGCTGATATTTTAAATGGCAATATTGCAATTAAAGGTTGGACGGAAACTGCTGATGTTACAACCGATGAGTTCTTTAAAAAACTTGAAAATTTAGGTGTAAAAACAGTAATTTGTACCGATATTTCAAAGGATGGCACTATGCTTGGAACAAATCGTCAGTTATATAAAGAACTTTCACAAAAATATAAAATTGATATTGTTGCTTCAGGTGGCGTGAATTCAATAGATGATATTATCGCGTTAAATGATATGAATCTTTACGGCGCTATAATCGGTAAAGCTTATTATATGGGCGCAATAGATCTTAAAAAAGCGCTGGAGGTTACGGGATGATAACAAAAAGAATAATTCCTTGCCTTGATGTAAGGGACGGCAGAGTAGTTAAAGGCGTAAATTTTGAAGGTTTAAGGGATGTTTCATCACCGGTTGAGCTTGGTAAATTTTATTCATCATCAGGTGCTGATGAACTTGTTTTCTATGATATAACCGCTTCAAGTGACGGCAGAAAGATTTTTACTGATATTTTAAAAGAATGTGCTGAAAATATATTTATTCCTTTAACTGTTGGCGGTGGCATCAATACCCTTGATGATTTTGACCGCGTACTTAAATGCGGTGCAGATAAGGTAAGCGTCAACTCAGGCGCAATCAAAAATCCTAAAATTATTGAAGAAGCGGCAAAACGTTACGGAAGCCAATGCGTTGTTTTATCTGCTGATATTAAGCGCGTTGATGGTGTTTTTAAGGTTTTTGCACGTGGCGGCAGAGATAATACGGGGCTTGATGCCTTAGATTGGGTTAAGCGCGGCTGTGATATGGGCGCAGGTGAAATCGTTGTAAATTCCATTGATACAGATGGCGTAAAACAAGGTTTTGATATTGAGATGCTTCAAAAAATATGCGAGCTTGTAAACGTACCCGTAATTGCATCAGGCGGCGCAGGCAAAACACAGGATTTTATTGATTTATTTAATCAGGTTCCTGAAATCAGCGCAGGTCTTGCAGCATCGGTTTTCCACTTTGGCGAAATTGATATAAAAGATCTTAAAAAAGATTTAAAGAAAAATAATATTGAAGTGAGGCTTTAAAAATGTTAGATATAAATAAACTTAAATTTGATGAAAAGGGACTTATCCCTGCAATAGTTGTAGATGCTTTTACCAAAAAGGTTTTAACACTTGCTTATATGAATAAGGAAAGCCTTGAAATTTCAATAAAAGAGGGAAGAACCTGCTTTTATTCAAGAAGCCGTCAAGAGTTATGGCGTAAAGGCGAAACAAGCGGAAATTATCAGAATATTGTTTCAATTACGGCTGATTGCGATTTTGATGCTTTAACAGTTGTTGTTGAAAAGGAAGGTCCTGCTTGCCATACAGGTAATGATTCATGTTTCTATAACGATGTTTTCCAGGCGGAAGATAAAGAAGAATTTTCTTTAATGGGACTTTATAATTTGCTTGAAGGCAGAAAAAAAGATATGCCTGAAGGCTCATATACAACGTATCTTTTCTCAAAGGGCAGAGATAAGATTTTAAAGAAGGTTGGCGAGGAAAGTACCGAAGTTATTATTGGCGGTAAGGCTGATGATAAAAAGGAAACTATTTATGAAATTGCCGATCTTGCATATCACGTAATGGTTTTAATGGTTGATATGGGCATTTCCGTTAAGGATATCCAAAAAGAACTTG
>JAZOMK010000082.1:0-2133 GCA_045653985.1 Clostridia bacterium
TATCTTGTGTGGGCAGTTATTTTTATCATTGCGCCCCTTCTTTTGGTGGCGTATTACGGCTTAACCGTGGAAATGCCCGATGGCTCCATGGTTTTTTCGCTTGAAAATTTTTATAAGTTTTTTTCGTCGCCCATATTTATGGCGGCTTTTTGGCGTTCAATATGGATGGCGGCTCTCGCTACAATAATATGCCTTATAATAGGCTATCCCGTAGCATATTATCTTTCAGGAAGTATATTTAAAAATAAGAAGCTGCTTTTACTGTTGCTTGTAATTCCCATGTGGATGAACCTTCTTTTAAGAACGTACGCATGGCTTATTTTACTTGATAATTCGGGTCTTATAAACACTCTTATAAAAGCGCTCGGCTTTGAACCTGTTGAATTTTTGTATCACGAATATTCAATAGTTTTTGGCATGGTGTATAACTTTTTACCATTTATGATACTTCCTATACATTCTGTGCTTATAAAAATGGACAATTCGCTTATAGAGGCAGCAGGTGACCTCGGTGCAAGCAAAAGCAAGGTGTTTTTCAAAGTTACCTTCCCATTGTCGCTTCCGGGTGTAATCTCAGGCATTACCATGGTGTTTATGCCTGCTGTCACAACATTTGCAATCTCGGATATCTTAAGCGGACGCACAATTCAGCTTATGGGCAATATAATTGAGGACCAGTTTTTAAGAAGCGATAACTGGAACTTTGGCTCTACGATGTCAATTATTTTGATGCTGCTTATCATTTTATCTATGATAATATCGTCAAAATATGAAAAAGAAAATGAGGGAGGCGGTCTGTTTTGAGTAAAGCTTTAAAAAAATTCTACGTCTTTCTCGTATTCGTATTTATGTATGCACCGATTGTTGTTTTGATGGTGTATTCGTTTAACGATTCACGCTCAAGCTCAGCGATATGGCGCGGTTTTACTTTTGACTGGTATATAAAAATGCTCAGCGATTCGCAAATGATGAAGGCTCTTCAAACGACACTTGTCATAGCACTTTCATCTTCGCTGATTGCAACAATTATCGGAACACTTGCCGCTATCGGCATAAACAATATGAAAAAACGCACAAAAAACACTATTATGAATATAACGTATGTACCTGTGCTTAGCCCTGATATTGTAACGGGTATATCGCTTATGCTGCTTTTTGTGTTTTTGCGCGTGCCGCTCGGGCGTTATTCGCTTCTTTTAGCACATATTACGTTTAATATCCCCTATGTGATAATATCGGTGCTTCCAAAGCTTAATCAGCTAAATAAAAATATGTATGAAGCGGCGCTTGACCTTGGCGCATCGCCATCATACGCTTATCGCAAGATAATTATTCCGGAGATTATGCCCGGTATCGTAACTGGTTTTTTGCTTGCACTTACGCTATCGATTGACGATTTTGTTGTAAGCTTCTTTACCTCAGGAGCAGGAGCATCAAATCTTTCAATCTACATCTATTCGGCTGTAAGCAAAAAATATAATCCGTCCATTAATGCATTATCTACAATAATGTTTGTGGTAATTTTCCTTTTGCTCGTTCTTATAAACTCGCGTTCAAAGGAAAAAACGAAAAAAGAAGGTTAACAACAGATAAAACAGTTTGCATTATCTGTAATAAATAAAGCATATATAAGAAAGAAGGAGAGAGATTTAAATTGAAAAATTTATTTAAAAGTGTTGCAGTTATTTTGTGCGCAGCAATCATTATGACAATCTGTTTGTCAGGCTGCGGCTCATCAGAGGCAAAAACAACAATTCGCGTTTACAACTGGGGAGAATATATTGCTGATGATGTACTCGAGCAGTTTGAAGAAGAAACAGGTATTAAAGTTGAGTATGACACATACAAGGATAATGAAAGGCTGTATGCAAAGGTAAAAAAAGGCGACGACGATTCATATGACATAATTGTACCGTCAGATTACATGGTTAAAAAAATGATTGACGAAGATTTGCTCGCGCCAATTAATTTTGATAATATTCCAAACATTGTAAATCTCGACCCGCAGTTTAGAAATCTTTCATTTGACCCTGAAAATAAATACAGCGTACCTTACTTAACCGATATGGTAGGCATTCTTTATAACATAGACGAAACAGGAAGAGAAATTACATCGTGGAAAGACCTTTTTGA
>JAZOMK010000083.1:0-1704 GCA_045653985.1 Clostridia bacterium
AAGAGCTCAGATTTATAGCAGAAAATGAGAAATATGCTGATTTGGAGGTTGACGTTGCCTTTCTTGGTGATAGCCTTACCGATAACTATGACCTTGAAAAATATTATCCCCAATATTTAACCGTAAACCGCGGTATTGGTGGAGACACTACCTTCGACCTTGAAAATCGCCTTAAAGTTTCCGTTTATGATTTACAGCCAAAGGTTGCCGTTATGCTTATAGGTGCAAATAACACGGACACCATGCTTGAAAATTACGAAAACATTTTAAAGGGTTTAAAGGAAAATTTACCTGATACGAAAATCGTTATCCTTTCCCTTACCGCAATGGGCGGTGAAATCTGGGGCGAGAAAAATCAGCAAGCGGCATACAATAACATTTCCATAAAACTTCTTGCTGAAAAATATAATTTTACCTTTATTGATTTATTTACGCCATTATACGATGTTTCAATCGGCGAAGTTTATGCAGGCTACACCGTTGACGGTGGCCACTTTTCTGACGAAGGCTACACCGTTGTAACAAATCAGATTACCCCCGTTTTGCAAACACTTTTGGGAAAATAAAATACATTTTAACAAAAAAACGGCTGATTTTTCAGCCGTTTTTGTTTGTATATTATTTCATTACCCCAAGACCTTTAGCGATAATTGTTATAAAATCCTGCACGTTGGTAACAATGCCTACCGCGCTTAAGCTTCCGCGGTCAGAAAGTTTGTTTACCATAAACTCGTCAGCATCTACGCAATAAAGAAATACCGGGCGTATACTGTCGTCATCATTTACGGTAAATGAAGGCGTCATATTACCTGTTGCAATGGTATGTAACATTGTTGCAAGGCAAATAACAGTAGTCGCCTTTTCGGTAAACGAGCGCATCTTTCTTTGCCCTTCATAGGCATCACCTATTACTTCAGGCAACGGTCCGTCATCACGTATTGAGCCTGTAAGCACAAAAGGCACGTTGTTTTTTATAAGACTGTTCATTATGCCGTTATCAACGTTATAGTCCTTAATAAACTGAGGAATCGAGCCGCTTTTTCTTACCTTATTTATAACATCGAGATGATTATAATGTCCGTTTTTATGGGGGCGCTGGGTATAAATATCCTGCCCTAAAGCAGTATTTAAAATTGCGCCTTCAAGGTCATGGGTTGCAAGGGCATTTCCTGCCATAAGACCGTGGGCATAACCGTTATCAATAAGTGCCGCCATAGCATTACGGGCATCATAGTCAAAGGAAAATGCAGGGCCCATTACCCAAAGAATGTTTCCATGCTCCTTTTCGTATTTAAGCAACTCCATAAGTTTATCATAATCTTTTGCAAAAGCAGTTTCACGACTTCTGCCCTGCCTGAAAACGAAGTTTTCTTCAATCTCTTCCTTTTCTTCCAAAAAGCCTTTACTGTGAACGTAAATACCTTCTTCGCAATTTTCGGTTCTTCCTAAAATTACCTTGTCGCCTTTTTTAAGATTTCTGTTTTCAACAACTTTTAAGACTTCGTCTGATTCAATTACAACAGAAGAATCCATCCTGCTCTTTTTTGCAAGCACCCATTGACCATTTATCTTAAAATATTCAGGAAACATAGAAGTGCTGTGGAAATTCTCAGGTGCAACACCGTCAAAATTCACCACCTCAAACTTTGCTTCAGGCGCATTTTTAAATTTTTCACCACTAAAATCAGGTGCGGTGTATATTGG
>JAZOMK010000084.1:0-3601 GCA_045653985.1 Clostridia bacterium
GGCTGATAAGCTTATAAACATTGCGGCAATAATTCTTCTTACTGCAAGAATCAGCGCAACAGGGCCTATGTGGTACAGCATCTTGGTTACGGTATCAACTGTAGTTATCGTTTCAAGGGAAACTATTATTACAGCCTTGCGCGCACTTGCGGCAAATGAAGGCGTTGTAATTGCGGCTGATAAGCTTGGCAAAATCAAAACAGTTTTGCAGGATATTGCCATTGTAGGAATGTTCATTGATGAATCACAGTTCATCAGCGATATTGCTTTTGTTGGCGACCTTGTACATTGGACGGCTGTTGTAATGCTTGTTGCGGCACTTGCCCTTACAATACTTTCAGGCATTAACTACTTTACATCAAATAAAGAAATCCTTGATAAAATAAGAAAAGACATATGATAGAGTTATTTGACTATTTAATTGAAAATAATATTACCGTAAGTACGGCGGAATCTTGTACGGGTGGTAATATTTCGGCTGAGTTTGTTAAATATCCTGGCATCTCAAAAATCTTTCTTGCAGGGCTTTGCACGTATCATAATGACATAAAGGAAAATATCCTTGGCGTTAAAAAAGAAACTTTAATAAAGTTTGGCGCGGTAAGTGAAGAATGTGCAAGGGAAATGCTTTTAGGGTTAAAGGCAAAAACAAAGGCTGATGCGGTTGTTTGTACAACCGGCATAGCAGGGCCGGGGGGCGGAACTGAAGCAAAGCCGGTAGGTCTTGTGTACGTTGGTGCAAGTTATCTTGATAAAATGGAAATTGTTAAATGCAATTTTTCAGGCACAAGAAGCGAAGTAATTGAACAAGCAAAAGATTTTGCGTTAAAATTATTATATAAAAACGTTGTGGGAGGAATTTGAAATGGCAAAAAATGAAGTTGAAAAAACAAATGTTTTAAGTGAAAAAGAAAAAGCATTAAAAACTGCCCTTCAAGAAATTGAAAAACAATTCGGCAAAGGCACAGTTATGAAGTTAGGTGATGATGAAGCAAAGATTAACGTTCAGGTTATACCTACAGGCTTTATTCAGATTGACTCTGCTTTAGGTGTAGGCGGTATTCCCCGCGGAAGAATCACCGAAATTTACGGTCCTGAATCATCAGGTAAAACAACACTTACTTTGCACATTGTTGCACAGGCACAGAAAAATGGCGGTATTGCCGCATTTATTGACGCTGAACACGCACTTGACCCTCAGTACGCAAAGGCATTGGGTGTTGATATTGATAATCTTTACGTTTCGCAGCCTGATAATGGTGAGCAAGCACTTGATATCTGTGAAGCACTTGCACGTTCAAACGCTATTGACCTTATTGTAATTGACTCTGTTGCTGCACTTGCACCTAAGGCTGAAATTGAGGGCGATATGGAATCTTCATCAGTAGGTCTCCAGGCACGTCTTATGAGCCGCGCATTAAGAAAGATTACTGCTGTTGTAGGTAAATCAAACACAACTGTTATATTTATCAACCAGCTTCGTGATAAAATCGGTGTTATTTACGGCAACCCCGAAACTACAACGGGCGGTAAAGCACTTAAATATGCCGCATCAGTACGTATTGATATCCGCAAGGGCGAAGCAATTAAAAACGGAACTGAAGTTATCGGTAACAAGTGCAAAATTAAAATCGTTAAAAATAAGGTTGCATCACCCTTTAAGTCTGCTGAGGTTGATATGCTTTTCGGCAAAGGTATTTCAAAGGAAAGCTCACTTTTCGATTTTGCTGTTGAAACGGGCATCATCACCAAAAGCGGTTCATGGTTCTCTTATAATGAAGATCGTATCGGTCAAGGTAAGGAAAACGCAAAGGAATTCCTTGTTGCACATCCTGAAATTATGGAAGAGGTTGAAAACAAAATGCGTGAGGCTATTGCAGGTAAAACTGAAAGATCACGTAAGGACGACCTTGATGATGACATCGAAGAATTTGCTTGAGGTATAAAATGGGAAAATGGTATGACAAAATCTTTATAGGTAATCCCAATAAAGAAGATTTCACGGCAAAAGATTTGCCAAGAACACGAACTGACCAGTTCTTTGATGTTATTAAGCTTCGCTTTGGCGGTCTTGTTACGGCAAACTTATTGGTTGCATTGTTTATGATTCCGCTTATCGTGTGGTCGCTTTATATGTCGTTTATGATTATGATGAAGGATACGGTCAGCGAAAACTTAACACTTGTACAGATATTGGATTCATATTTACTTATAAACGTTCCTTTATATGCACTTATGGGCCCTCCGATGGCAGGTATGTACTATTGCATACGAAATTGGATATGGAATAGGCGCGCCACTATTGGCGAACATTTCTGGAAGGAATTTAAAAGAAGCTGGAAGCAGGCAACGTTCCTTAACTTGTTTAATGCGGCGCTTTGCTATGCAGGCCTTTTTTGGGTTCGCTTCCTTCACTTAAACGCAGGGGATATAGCACCATATATTTCGGTGCCGATAGTTTGCATCCTTGCACTTTACTATATTTCAAGCATATATCAGTATCCACAGCTTGTAACTTATAATCTTACTGTAAAGCAGATTATTAAAAACTCAGTTATTTATATGTTTATACAGTTCCCAAGAACATTGCTTGCAGTTCTCATTTATGCCGCATTAGCTGCATTATGTTTCCTGCTTAGCCAGCTTTTACTTGCTGTTGCAATGTCAATAGGTCTGTCCTTTGTGTGTGTAGGCAATATGATTTTGTCAGACTTCCTCTTTGACAAATACGTAAACGAGCCTGAAAACAGACGCAAGGGTATGGCACCCATTAAGTAAGGAGTTTTTATGCAGTACGGTGAAATAGCACTTGTATATGATTCGCTTATGTATGATATGCCCTATGATAAATGGGCTGAGTTCATACGTAAAAATCTTAAAGGTACAAGCGTGCTTGAACTTGGTTGCGGTACAGGTAGCATAACTGAAAAACTTTGTGCATATTATGATATTACCGCACTTGATTTTTCTGAGGATATGCTTGATATCGCAAGGGAAAAACTTATGAAGAAGGGCAAAACAGCGCGCTTCATAAAAGGCGATATGCGTGATTTTGCATTGCATAAGCCTCTTGATAACGCAATTATTATTTGCGACGGTATAAATTATCTTACTTCGCCTGATGACGTTAGAAAGACTTTTTTAAAGGTTTTTGATAACATCCGTTCAGGCGGACGTTTTATTTTCGATATTTCAAGTCCATATAAACTTAAAAATATGGCGGGGCAATTATATTCAGAGGATGCTGACGATGTTACATACATTTGGCGCAACACTATGGATAATGATATTATAAACATGGATATCACTTTCTTTGTTGCTGAGGATGATGAACATTATTTTAGGTTTGATGAAAACCATATTCAGCGCGCACATAGTAAAGAAGAAATTTCTGCCTTGCTTAATGAGTGTGGCTTTAAAATTATTTCCGTTACCGATGATTATACAAATTATGAGGTAAAGGATGATACTATGCGCATAACTTTCTGCGCAGAGAAAAAGGAATGAAAATTATGGAAGACCAGATACTTCGCGCCCTTGTTTGTGATGGTCAGGCGCAAATGATTTTAATAAATTCATCTCTTACTGCCAAAACAGCAAA
>JAZOMK010000085.1:0-1218 GCA_045653985.1 Clostridia bacterium
TTATATATTTACCATTATCATCATCGGTTTTAAACACCTTGGCTTGACCGTTTTTAAGGCCTGCAACGTTTTTAAAATAATCGTTTTCGTACATTGTGCCCTTGTCGCCCCAAATGGTTGCATTATCGTTATTGAAGATACCTTCATCATTTTTGTTTTCGGTATATTTTCCACTGTTAACCTCAGCATAAATTTTACCGAAGTTTTCACCATTTTTAAGACGGTCTAAATACTTATTGAATTCCTTTTGCTTTTCTTCAACCTGTTCTTCCTTTAACGTGGAAATATCTACCGACAGAACATTTACGTAAGCATACTTTTCTTTAAGGAAGGTAGTTATATCTTTTTCGGGTATTTCTTTTGAACCATCCTTGCCATAGAGGAAGTTAAAATAGGCGGTTGAATACTCTTGATATGCGGTGTAATCTTTAAAGGTTTCAAGAGATACGCCGTTAGGTATCATCATCGCACTGTAATAAGAAGACCAATAACTTTTTGCCATATCAGCTGCGTTTGCCAATAAATCGGCAGTTGATACTTTATTTTGCTCACACATAACCTTGTATGCGAACACCTCTTTACAGATTTCAAGTGCGCGCTCTTTAACCCAAACCTTATATTCTTTGCCATCAATTTTCTGCTTGAGATAATCATAATCAGCGCTTGACATCTGCTGCTCAGTAACGGTTTCGCTAATCTTCTGTTGACCTTCCATATCAGCATAGAGAAGTGCGCAGGCATAAAAGCCCGATGTAAATTCATCAGTATAGTTTTCGTATGCAACTTGTACTGCAGTTTCTCCCTTTTTATGACAACCCACAAAGACAAAGCAAAGCGCAATTGCCAAAATAAGTGCAGTAATTCTTTTTACGTTTTTAAACATCAGTATACCTCCAAGTATTTTCAAATACTAATATATAGTTAAGTATATAACATATGACTTTAAAAGTCCATATTTTTTTAAAAAATTTACAGAATCGATGCAATTTCTGCAATCAAGGCTGGGTGCGATTGGCCGGGCAACGCCTTTATGAAGAAAAACGGTTTGGTGTCAGCACTCAAATACATCCTTTTGCCAAGCGCGTTTAATTTATCAAGTTGTTGTTCATGAACGGCATTTACCCTTAAAATAATTCCATTTTTATCCTCATTTATTTCGTATATGCCTATCTGTGATGCGCGATTTCTTAAAAGCGCAATATCAATAAGTCCCATAAC
>JAZOMK010000086.1:0-2296 GCA_045653985.1 Clostridia bacterium
GTGTTGCAGTTACAACGGGTGTTGCAGTTACAACGGGTGTTGCAGTTACAACGGGTGTTGCAGTTACAACGGGTGTAGGTGTTGCAGGGTTAACTGCTGTTACCTTTAACACAATGTTATCAAAGTAAGTTGTTGCACCAAGAGGAATATTCTCAAGGCAAAGTGCATAACCGTTGGCATCTGCCTCAGAAATCTGCGCACTTGTAAGATTTACCGTACCTGAAACAGTTGTAAACTTATCGGCGGTAAATGTCTTTGATTCAAAATATTTAAGTCCCCATTGATTGCCTACATTTGATTTACGGAAGATAAGGCTTGTTGTGCCAACTGCACCCTTAACATCCATTGAAACAACAACATCATAGCTTTCAGCGGGATTTTCAGTTGCAAAAGCTTTAATGTAAGGAGCCAAAATCCAAGTAGGTGCCGCCGCTGTTTCTACCCAGCCTGCATTTAACTTAGTGATAGCAAATGCACCGTCAACAATTTGGGGTGTGTTAAAACGATTTTTATCAACGGAGTTACCCATATGCTGATGTACCGTTACGCCGTTTGCACCAAAGGTTGAAATCTCTGTGGGCAATAAACCTACTTGGGTTTCAGGTGCAGTAGTTGCAGTAGGTGTAGGTGCTTCAGTCGGAACCGGTGTTACCGCGCCAACTGCAGTAATTTTTAAAGTTACGTTATCAAAAGAAATTCCGCCTAATGCAGAAGGTCTTGTAATATTGTTTAAGCAAAGGGCGTACCAAGTATTTTCTGCCGCCAGAGCTTCTGCGCTTGTAAGGTCAAAACTTCCTGACATAGTTGTGTATGTGTCAGCATTAAGTGTCTTCGTTGATGACGGAACGGCAATAAATGCGCTATCAGAAGCACTTGCATATCTGCGGATAGCAAGTCCTGCTGAATTTATACTTCCTTTAACATCCATAGAAACGTTAATAATATAGCTTGTTGCAGGATTATTGGTTGCAAACGTCTTAATGTATGAGCCTAAAAGCCACATTGGCGAAGTATAATTTGCGGCATAGCCATAATAGTTTACCCTCAAAGCGTTTTCACTTATTGATTTTGAATAGATATGCCCTGAGTTAAGATACACAAGATGACTATGACTTGTTACGCCATTTTCATCAAAAGTAGAAATTTCCTTCGGCAGAAGGTTTTCACTTTCTGCCGAAGTATTTGTACTAAAGGTAATCATACTGATGCAGGAGATAACTATCGCAAGCACAAGTGCCATAGATATTGTTCTTTTCAAAATAGGTTTCACTCCTTAGTCAAAGTTTTCCTCTTCCAGGTTAAAACTTCCGTCGCTACCACTTTCGGTAAAAACATCGTTTCTGAACATTGCTGTTACGTCAACTTGGGGTTTTTCATATTTTTTCATATTTTCACCTCATTACGCATTTTTGAATGCTACTGCGCTGATGCCGTAGTTATTTAATGCTTTTACAATATTATATAATGATGAAGCTTCACCCTTTGCAGCAATGTATGAAATATAGTCATTTACGCTGTAAATTACATTGCTTATTTCGTTTGCACCGTCAGTAATTGTAATAGTGTATGCTTTATTGAAATCTGTTGCCTTTATAGCTTCTGAATATACTAAATATTCATTTGCGTTATTGGTTGCAATAAGTTCTGCTTCAATACCGTTAACCTTAACTGTTAAGTTCT
This sequence comes from Clostridia bacterium, assembly GCA_045653985.1. Taxonomy (GTDB): domain Bacteria; phylum Bacillota; class Clostridia; order Christensenellales; family QALW01; genus UMGS1322. Next base: position 1,681 of record JAZOMK010000086.1, read on the forward strand.
TGTTTGAAAGTTTAACGCGATATAAAACCTTAACTGTATTTGAAATATTAAGTGTTGCGGAAAGAACCTTGTTATTTGCATCGGTATTTGTAACTGACTTAAATATTTCGTTAGGAGTTGCAAGTGCAGTTGCATCTTCTGTGATCCAATTAAGTCCGTCAGTTGCAAGTTCAGTTAAGTTATAGTTCATATACTTCTGTGCTTCTCTGCCGTAAATAAGAGTATCATTTGCAAGTTTGATAAGAGCGTTGTATTTAGCTTGAGTAATATTAAGTTTTTCGGCATCGCTTGCCTGAATATTTGCAAAGTAGTTCTTTACACTGTATTCTGCTTTTTCTGAAATTACTTCGCCGTTAAATACAAGTGATGCTGAAACGTTATCAACCATACACTGAGGATTGATTCCTGTGTATGCAAACTTATACATTCCGTATTCTTCATCGTAAACACCGTTAAGTTCAACAGTTGAATCGTTACGTGTAACCTCTAATACTGCATCTTTATGTGCATCATCAAGGTTTGCATAGTAGTTAATTGTAAGTGTTGAACCAATATCAAGTGTTGCGCCTTTAATGATGTTTTTATCATTGACTTCAACAACCATCTTAATATCATC
>JAZOMK010000087.1:0-8120 GCA_045653985.1 Clostridia bacterium
CAGAAGCCGCAAAAGCATTAAAGGTTCTTTTAGCTATGTACGATTCACAAGGTAAAGAAATTTTATTTTAAAGGATTTTATTATGAAAAGTTTTTTTGATGATACTGTTTTACTTAATAACCCTTCTGCAGTAAGACTTTATGAAAATTATGCAAAAAATCAGCCAATCATTGACTATCATTGTCACCTTAACCCTAAAGAGATTTATGAAAATAAATCATTTGAAAATATTGGTGAAGTTTGGCTCGCAGGCGATCATTATAAATGGCGCGCAATGAGACAAAATGGTGTTGATGAAAAATTCATCACAGGCAACGCTGATTATAAGGATAAGTTCATTAAATTTGCCTCAACGCTTGAGTATGCCCCCCATAACCCACTTTATTATTGGGCACATATGGAGTTAAAACAGCTTTTTGGTATTAACAGACCATTAAATGAAAAAAGCGCTGAGTCAATTTGGGAAGAAGCTAATGCAAAAATTAAAGCAGGTGGTTTTACATCGCAAGAACTTATAAACCGTTGTAATGTAAAAGTTATTTGTACAACAGATGATCCCGCAGATGACCTTAAATATCATAAACTTATGAAAAACATGGATACAAAGGTATTACCTACTTTCCGTCCTGACATCATTTGTTTTGGTCTTAATCGTGAGGATATTCTTGATTATGTTACACGTTTAGGCGCAACAGAAAACGTTGAAATCAAAGATTTTGATACATTGCTTTCTGTTTTAGAAAAACGCCTTGAGTATTTTATTTCTGTTGGTTGTGTTGTTGCTGACCATGCACTTTCTCATATTCCTGAAGAAAAAGGCGAATATGAAGATGCAAAAGAAGCATTTACGAAAGTTCTTGCAGGCGAAAAAATCTGCAACAAACTTCTTGATAAGTATACTGACTTCATGACACGTTTCTTTGCTGTTCGTTATGCAGAAAAAAATATAGTTATGCAAATACATATGGCACCATTAAGAAACGTAAACAGCAAGCTTTTTGCTGTTACGGGTGCTGATAGCGGTATTGACGTTATTGGTGAACCTATAAATTCAGTACATTTCGCAAGAATGCTTGATGAAATAAACAAAGAAGGCAATTTACCAAAGACAATTTTCTACTGCCTTAACCCAACTGTAAACGATATGATCGCTGCAATGACCGGTGCATTCTCTGGTGAAACACCCGGAAAAATGCAACTTGGTTCCGCATGGTGGTTTAATGATCACGTTGATGGTATCAAGGCTCAGATCCATGCACTTTCAAATGCAGGTCTTTTAGGTAGATTTATCGGTATGCTTACTGACTCAAGAAGCTTTACTTCATATGTTCGCTTCGATTTCTTTAGAAGATTACTTTGTAATGAGATTGGCGAATGGGTTGAAAATGGTGAGTTTGACCCGGATTGCGGTAAAATTATTGAAGGCGTTTCATACTTAAATGCAAAAGAATATTTTAATTTTTAAAAGGAGATTATAAATATGGATATGACATTCCGTTGGTACGGTGAAAATGATCCCGTTACCTTAGAGTATATCAGCCAGATACCACAAATGAGTGGTGTTGTTACTGCTATATACGATGTTCCTGTTGGCGAAGTATGGCCTCTTGAACGTATTTTAGCATTAAAAGAAAAAGTTAATGCAAAAAATCTTAAAATGGAAGTTATCGAAAGCGTACCCGTTCATGAAGATATCAAAATGGGCGCACCTACACGCGACAAGCTTATCGAGAATTATTGCACAACTATTCGCAATTTAGGACAAGCTGGCGTTAAAGTTATTTGCTATAACTTCATGCCTGTTTTTGACTGGCTTCGTTCAGATCTTAAAATGAAGAATGATGATGGTTCAACTTGCCTTGCATACGATCAGGCAACAGTAAATGCAATGGATCCTGCAAAGGGAGAACTTTCGCTTCCTGGTTGGGATGAAAGCTATACAAAAGAACAGCTTCAGGGTCTTCTTGATGCTTATAAAAATATTGATGAAGAAAAACTTTTGGAAAATTTAATTTACTTCCTCGAAAGAATTATTCCTGTTTGTGAAGAATGCGATGTTAAAATGGCTATTCACCCTGATGATCCGCCGTGGAGTATGTTTGGTCTCCCCCGTATTATTTCAAACGAAGAAAACATTGACAGAATGTTTAAAGCTGTTGATTCAGTTTATAATGGAATTACACTTTGCACAGGTTCCCTTGGTTGCAGTCCTAAAAATGATATGGTTAAACTTGCTGCAAAATACGCTAAGATGGGTACAGTTCATTTCCTTCATGCAAGAAATATTCGTTTTACGGGCGAAGCACGTTTTAATGAAAGCCCCCATCCTACCGCTTGTGGTTCGCTTGATATGTACGGTATAATGAAGGCTCTTTATGATAATGGTTTTGATGGCTATACTCGTCCTGACCACGGAAGAAATATCTGGGGCGAAGACGGAAGACCTGGTTACGGTTTATTCGATAGAGCTTTAGGGGCTTCATACCTTAATGGTCTTTGGGAAGCTATCGTGAAAGGAGATACAAAATGAAATTACCTTTTCAAATCAATTTAGATAATAAAGTTGCAGTTATTACAGGTGCTGGTGGTGTTCTTTGCTCAGGATTTGCAAAAGCACTTGCAGCTTGTGGTGCAAAAGTTGCACTTCTCGATATCAATACAGCTGCAGCACAGCTTGTTGCTGATGAAATCATTAAAGATGGCGGTGTAGCTATTGCTGTTGAAGCTAACTGCCTTAAAACCGAAAGTCTTGAAGTTGCACATCAGGTTGTTCTTGAAAAATTAGGAAAATGTGATATTCTTATCAATGGTGCAGGCGGAAACAACCCTCGCGGAACTACCGATAATGAAACAATGACTCCCGATATGCTTGATAAAAAGGATCTTAAAACCTTCTTTGATCTTGATCCTGATGGCATCAGATTTGTTTTTGACCTTAACGTTGTTGCCGCTGTACTTACAACGCAGGTATTTACAAAGGAAATGGTTAATAATGGTGGCGTTATCCTTAATATTTCATCAATGAATGCTTTCCGTCCCCTTACAAAGATCCCTGCATATTCTGCGGCAAAAGCAGCTGTTTCAAACCTTACGCAATGGCTTGCAGTTCACTTTGCACCTTGCAATATCCGCGTAAACGCTATTGCACCCGGCTTCTTTGTAACAAATCAGAACAGAGATCTTCTTTTTAAAGATGGTAAGCCTACCGCAAGAACAGAAAAAATCCTTCGTGGCACACCTATGGATCGCTTTGGCGACATGGATGACCTTACGGGTACACTTTTATGGCTTGTATCAAATGAAGCATCAGGTTTTGTAACCGGTGTTGTTGTTCCTGTTGACGGTGGCTTTGCTGCATATTCTGGCGTTTGATTTAAACCAAAAATATTTAAGCGAGAGTTTTATTACTCTCGCTTTTTTGTTATTCAAAAGGAATAAGAACAATGTGATTGTTTTCGTCAAACTTAAGTCGCACACGACTCATTGGTTCGATGTTGGCTTTTTCGAGCATTTCTGTGGGTATTTGTAATCTGCCAACGCGGTCAACAACAACAAATTCAGTATGTGTTGCCTCATCACCAGAATGATCAAACGTAAGATTGGATGTATCTTTATCAAGTTTGATATATTCCGTACTTGTTCTGCCATCCTTAATTTTTATAACTCTGTCAACTTTTGCAGAAAGCTTCATATCATGTGTAACAATTATTACCGTTACGCCAAGAGCTTTGTTTATTTTTCTAAAAAGATCAAGAATCATATCTGCAGTTTTGCTGTCAACTGCGCCTGTAGGTTCATCAGCTAAAAGTATTTTAGGCTGGTTTGAAATTGCCATTGCAATAGCTACCCTTTGTTGTTCGCCACCAGATAATGTAAAAAGCTTTGCATCAGCCTTATCGCCAATACCAACAAGTTTTAACAACTTGCGTGCTTTTTTATAATCAGGTTTTTTGCCTAAAATCTCCATAGGTAAAACAATATTCTCGATAGCAGATAAGTAAGGCAGTAGATTTCGCGCGCTATTCTGCCAAATGAAAGAAACAACATTACGTTTATATTTTAACATTTCTTTATCTGTTAATTTTGCAAGATCCATACCTGCAACCGTAATGTTTCCGGCACTTGGCTTATCAAGACCACCTAAGATGTTTAAGAAAGTACTTTTACCACTACCACTCGCACCAATAATAGCAACAATTTCGCCTTCATCAATAGAAATATCAAGACCTTGAAGTGCAAGAACTTCGGTTTCGTTTGTTTTGTAAATTCGAACAAGGTTTTCGCAGGAAACAATAGCCATTTTATACTTCCTCCTTATTAACCTGGATTCCGGTTATACGCCCATCATCAAGAGTATAAACTCTATCAGCAAGCTCCATCATATTGGCATCATGAGTTGTCATAATAACCGTTGTTCCCTCTTCTTTTATGATGGTGTGAAACATATTCATTATGATGCGTGATGTTTCACTATCAAGTTGAGCGGTAGGCTCATCGGCAAATATAATACGTGGTTTATGCACAATAGCTCTCGCGATAGCAACACGTTGTTGCTCACCCCCTGAAAGCTGATATGGCATATGAAAAGCTCTGTTTTTTAAACCGACTAAATCAAGACATTGTAAAATACGTTCTCTATCAAGAGGAAGTCCTGCAACACGAAGCATGAATTCAACATTTTCGTAAGCTGACATTGAACTCATCAATGCTACCGACTGAAATACAAATGAAATATAATTTTTTCTTATTTCATCAGCATCATCTTCAGTTATTGAAGTTATATCATGACCATTTATGAGAATGTGTCCGCTTGTTGGTTTATCTAACAAACCGAGAATATTCATCAATGTCGTTTTACCGCTACCGGATCTACCTTTTAACACTGTTAATTCTTTTTCTTCAAATTCTGCATTTATACATTTTAAAACATTAACAATAGAGTTGCCTGAAGGAAAATCGCGGCAAATATTTATTGCCTTAATAATTTTTGCCATATTACTCCTCCCCAAGTTTCAAAGCTGTTGTCGCCTTGATTTTCTTTAACATATATGTAACAGCTTTTGTCGAAATAATGATTAAAAGTGTAACAAGGATCAATAACTTAAATATATCGTTAAAGCTAATTGTTATAACGTAAGGTGGCATCTGCCCCATTTCGCTAAATGCTGATTGTAATAACGGCGAGAAAATATAACCTGAGATAATACCGGCAACCAAACCGACAATAATTGCCGATGCACATAAAAGTATTTCTTCTAAGAATACCATGCTTTTTATGTTTTTAAAAGACATACCCAATGCGCGCATTGTACCGATTTGCAACATTCTGCTTTTTAGAGAGATAACCCAATAAACAACAAGGCCTATTGCGCAGACAAATATAACAGAAATAAAACCAAGTGTAAGAGAACCGTTAGTCGCTTGTCTTACAGAATCAATCTGACTTAAATATTGCTCTTGTTTTCCGTTGATTACATTATCAAGATAAACTCTGATACGTTCACCAACATCACCACGTGCGCCAATTTCCATAGTAAGGTGCTCTAACTCAGCAATGCTTAAGTCTGTGTTCATCCAAACACTATAATCAGGATTTTTTTCAGATTTATCAATTGCTTTATTATTTAAAACAACTAAATAACGATTTACTTTATCTCCATTTTCATCAAGCTTTGTATCGTAATAAGTTGGCCAAGCATTAACAATCTCGATAATTTTAGCATCTATTACATTTCGTCTGCTTGTGTATCCATTTACATATACACTAATATAATCACCTTTTTTAACACCTAATTTTTCTGCCGTATTTTTTGAAATAATACATGAATTAATATCTTTGTTCATTTCTTTCATGTAATATGACATTGGTTTTGGTAAGATCGAATCATCCCACTTAACAATTTCGGAAAATTCATCAGGCGTAATACCCATTAAATCAACATCCAAGTCAATTCTGTTAACATTTACAAAAGGAGAACTTCCCTTTGTAATTTTTGTTGCCTCAACACCTTCGACGTTATCAAAAAGGAACTTACGATTATTTGTTTCATAATATTTTAAATCAGCCATAATATCACAGGGATATTGATAATCGGTGTTTCTATCCATATTAGTATTTAAGGTTCTAGCCGAAATGGATGAGAAAACACCTATTGCTATGGTAAGAATTAAGAATATCATAATAAATTTTTCTTTATTTTCAAGTTTTGATATCCTTGAAAATGCAGAAAATTTATCGGCACTCCACTTTTTTTGACGTAATTTAATTATAAAATTCAAAATCAAAGGATATACTAAAACAAATAAAAGCGCAACTGCAACAAAAAAGCTTACGAGAAAGGCATATGCAAGCGGTTGGATACTGTTTGTACTTGTAAATAATCCACCTTTCTGACTAACAAGTACGTAGTAAGAATAACCCGTAAGACAAAACAAGAATGCACAAATTATTGATAAAATAACGTTGATAATTACAGGATTTTTCTTTTTGTTTTTGTGTTGTACGATTTCGATTTTAGCATTACGATAAACAGGAATAAGCATCGTTGCAACAGATAATACACCTGCTAAAACAGAGAACAATACAACCATCCAGCTTAATTCAAGTTTAATTGGGGCGCGCTGTCCAAATTCAAGAAAGCCTGAAGTTGCGCCTAAGAAATCAGCTAAAAGCAAAGATAAAAATGGCGAAATTATCATGCATATTATGGAAAGAGATCCACCTTGCAACAAATATAACCATAGAATTTGCCAACGCGACGCACCTCTTGAATTTAACATAGAAATCTCATTTTTATCATTTTCAACAATAAATTTTGAAATCATAAAAATAAAGAAAATTACTAAAATTAAAACCGGTGCATAAAAAAGAACAAGTAAAACTGTTACTGAATTGAAGTTATTGTAATATTCTTCGTATTGACTAACGGGAGGAAGTTTTACAGAATCAGAGGAAAGTCCCCAATCTTTTGCACGTAAATCAAGGTCTTTAATTGCGGATATTATTTCATCTGAATTATTAGTATTAATTTGAGTAAAATCGCCTGCATAATACCATGTGCAATATGTAACGAGATTTTTATTTACTAAAAGTTCATCGTATAAAAAATCAAAATTTAAATAATACTCATCACCATTGTCTTTGTCTATCATAGTACTGAAAGGCGTATCAATATAATCAAAGACGCCTACAACCTTAACGTTAAAAATATAAACATCAGATCTAAGGTCATTAGCAGTCTTTCCAACATCAATAACAGTACCTACTGTATATTTAGTTTTTTCCTGAGTTGCCCTGCTTATCATTACTTCGTAATAGCCGTTTGCATCAGCTTTTTCAGGCATTCTACCGCTAATAATTTCTATTGAACCATCGTAATTGTTTGTTGCTTTAAAAAAAGCATCAGTAATTGCTGAGTTATTTCCTGCTTTAGAATTGCGAACCTGATAAATGGATGTAGATAACGTTACGCTTTCAACCATTGAAGGCATATTAAGCTTAGGATAAAAGTAATTATTCAAATAATTAGAGGCGTAATTAAAATTATTTACAGCAACAGAACTATCGTTTGCACCATCATTCCCACTTTGTCCAAATGATGATAATGTGCTTGAAATTATTGTTGTTGCAGGACTTATATTGTTTTCGTTTTGATAATTTTCAAATTGTGTTACAAGCATTCTATGCGCGATACCTTGCGAATAAATCGGTATTACACATGAAATTATAACAGCAACAAGTATGCCGGCAAATAAAGAAATTGTTAAACCTTTATTTTTAAGCATCTTTTTTAATGCAAGCCTAATCATTTGAGTTTCACCACCTTTTCACCGGCTGTAATTCCGCTAACTTTATAGTATGTATCGTTAGACCCCTCAATAATAACTTCGTTCTCCTGTAAAATGCCATCAGCATCTATTTTATAAACAATACCAAACGTGCCGTCTTTTGACAATAAAACAGCATTTTTATCAATAAGCGTACAATTTTCTTCTTTGTTAATTATAACAGAGAAATTACCACTGATTCCTGAACCAATATATTTTAATTTATTAGATATTGCTTCAACAATCACTCTGTCGCCTGATAATTTAATTTCACCCTCAACGTATGCGTCTGA
>JAZOMK010000088.1:0-2407 GCA_045653985.1 Clostridia bacterium
CTTGGCTCACAGAACGACATGGCTACGATCCGACTTCCAATGGGCAGAAAATAACTATTTCGGCAAGCCTTGCGGACTTATGGATCAAACAGCTTGCGCACTTGGTAAGCTCGTATTTATTGATTTTAACGATCCTAAAAACCCAATAATTGAGGGTATTGATTTTGACTTCAATAAGGAAGGTTTCTCAATTATTATAACTGATGTTCATGCTGATCATGCAGATTTAACACAAGAATACGCCGCCATTACTGAAGAAATGAAAGGCGTTGCAAAATTCTTTGGCAAAGATGTTTTACGCGATGTTGATGAAAATGAGTTCTATTTAAAGCTTAGCGAGTTAAGAGAAAAAGTATGCGACAGAGCTGTTATGCGCGCTATTCACTTTTTCGATGAAAATAAGCGTGTTTTTGATGCTGTTGATGCAGTTAAAAATAATGATGTTCAAAAATTCTTTGATGCAATCAATGCTTCAGGCGAATCAAGTTGGAAGCTTTTACAAAATACACATGCAACAGGAAGTACACAGCAAGCAATGACTCTTGCACTTGCAATTTCGTCAAAAATTCTTTCTGGCGAAGGTGCTTGTCGTGTTCATGGTGGTGGTTTTGGTGGAACAATTTTAGCATTCGTTCCCAAAAAGCTTCAAGAAGAGTATATTGAAAAGATGGAAAGTGTCTTTGGCAAGGGTGCTTGTGTTGAATTATCAATAAGACCTGTTGGAACAACAAATGTTGAAATACAAGGATAAAATTTATGCCGCATTAACTGCGGCGCTTCTTTCAGTTACGATTCTTGCGCTAATTGTTGTAATGTTTGATATAAAGGTGTTTGAACATAATCCATATGACAGTTATACTCGCCAGGCGCTTGCTTGGCAGGATGGTAAAACTTATCTTGATAATGATCCGCAAGAAATTGAGTATCTTGAACTTGCTGTTTTTAATGGTAAATATTATGTAAGTTTTCCACCTGTCCCTTCTATTATTGAATTTGTTTTTACGCTGTTTTGTGGGCAGGATACACCTAATCAGTTGTTGATTTTTGTTTATATTGTAATTTCGTGCATAGCATTGACGTTGCTATTTTTTAGAAAACTTGCGCTTATTACGTCCGTATTATTAGGCATAACTTCAACAATAGGAACGAATCTCTTATCTATTGCAACCTTCGGTGGTGTATGGCATGAAGCGCAAAGTTTATCTTTTATGCTATGCTCGCTTGCAGTATTATTTATTTTTAGTGATAAAAAATGGCTTAATGGTGTTGCTTTATTTTTGGCAGCATTGGCTGTTGGGTGCAGACCGTTTACGGCTATATTTATTCCTTTTTTATTGTTAGAAATTTATAAAAAAAACAGAGATAAAAAAATTCATTACTTATGGCCGTACTTAATTGCGCCTGCTATTGTTACCGGTTTGTTGATGTTGTATAATTTTATACGATTTAATAATCCTTTTGAATTCGGGCATAATTATTTGCCTGAATTTACAAGAGCGGAGGAAGGGCAATTCAGTTTAAGCTATCTTTTGCCGAACTTAGTTCAATCAATAAAATTGCCTTTTGAATATACCCCGGAATTTGCATTAAATATAAATAGATTTTCAGCAAATATTTTTTATATTTTTAATCCTATAATAGCCGTTTTCTTTTACTATAACATTAAAAATTGCATTTTTAAGCGAAATATAAAAGATTATTTATTTTTTATAGCGGTTATTGTGTTCGTACTTGCAACCTGCTTACACAAAACTTTAGGTGGGGCACAGTTCGGCGCAAGGTATTTCCTTGATATGATTCCATTTTTAGCTATGTATTTATCTGTGCAAAAAATGGATGTGGAATATGAGGTCATTCGTGCCGAAATATGTTTAATTTCTGTTGCAATAAATGTATATGGTGTAGCGTTTGTTATATCAAATTTTCTATAAATTTTTGAAGGGATTGTTCTTAGTTGAATCCTAAATTAAAAGAAAAAACACTTGAATCATTATCGGCCGTTCTTCCTATAACGGGAATAATGCTTTTTATAAGTATATTCTTTGTTCCTATTGAATTGGATACTATGGTTATGTTTGCTGTTGGGGCGGTTCTACTTATATTAGGCATGGGATTTTTCCAGCTTGGTGCAGAAATATCCATGACACCCATAGGTGAAGGTATTGGTGTTCAGATTTCAAAAACAAAAAAAGAATTATTGGTTTTGCTTATTGGATTTTTGATGGGCGTAATCATAACTGTATCAGAACCGGATCTTCAGGTACTTGCCGAACAAGTACCGAACATTCATAATATTGTGCTTATTCTGACAGTTGCTGTCGGTGTAGGGTTGTTTCTTGCGCTTGCAATTTTGAGAATTAAATACGGAATAAATCTTTCTAAAATCCTTATTGTTTTTTATTTAATT
>JAZOMK010000089.1:0-4170 GCA_045653985.1 Clostridia bacterium
CGGCACATAATCATTCTGTTTAAGAAAATCTCAAAATAGTCCATAATACTGCCGTAGGCTGTATCAATATCAAGGTACAGCGTTATGGCAGTTTTTTCATCATTGATAACAAGCTTTGCCTCTTTAACCGAGTAATTTACGCGGTCGTGAATATCAAAAGAAGCTATATCGTGGTTGCGCACGCGGCTGCGACGGACATCAGACTTATCCGCTAAAATCAGCGCGGCGGCAATGCTGTTTACGGGGTAGCCTGTGCCTTCATCATGGTTGCCGATGGCAGAAACTATAACCGCAACATCTTCAGGGTTCATGTTTTCAAGCATTTTAAACGCCATAATTGCCCCTGATTGTGCATGATTTTCTCTATTTACAATGTTGCCGATATCGTGAAGATATCCCGCAATTTTTGCAAGCTCAATATCGTGGTCAGAAAAGTTAAGCTCTTCTAAAATTTTGCCTGCGCTTAACGCAACCTTTGTAACGTGCTGAAAGGAATGTTCAGTATACCCCATAGCATTTAAAGCCTCGTCAGCCTGACGGATAAATGCCTGAATGGTACTGTTATTTGTGATTTCTTTAAAGGTCATAAAAAAAACCTCACCTTGAAAATTTATAACCCACACCGCGCACAGTTTCAACCATGTCGCCACAAACGCCTAACTTCTGGCGCAGGGTGCGGATATGTACGTCAACGGTTCTGTTTTCGCCATCAAAGGCGTACCCCCAAATTTCATCAAGAAGCTGGTCGCGGGTAAGCACTATATTTTCGTTTTTGATTAAATACAACAAAAGTTCAAATTCCTTATGGGTAAGTGAAACCTTTTTGCCGTCAACCAAAACCATGCGCTTACTTTTTGAAACGGTAAGATTATTAAAGGTAACTTCATCGCTTTGGGTTTTGCCTGCGCGCCTTAAAAGCGCCTTTGTGCGCGCAACAAGCTCCATAATGCCGAAGGGCTTTGGGATATAATCATCAGCGCCCTTTTCAAAGCCGATAACCTTATCATACTCAGAACCCTTTGCTGTTAAAAGAATTATAGGCAGGTCAGTAAAGCGCAAATCACCGCGCAATTTTTCTAATATTGATAAGCCGTCCTCCTCAGGCAACATAATGTCAAGAAGGATAAGGTCAGGCACGTTTACCTTTATTTCTGCCCAGAACTCCGATGGCAAGGAAAATCCTTTTGCGGGGATGCCCGTTGTGTTTAAAGTATATTCGCAAAGATTGCGGATGCTGTCATCATCCTCTACAATATAAACCATTATTTAATAACGTCTTTCTTTAACTCGTTAAGATATGCCATACCCTTTTCGATCTGCTCATTGGTAGGCGTTGAATAGTTTATGCGGAAATGCTGATTTTTAATTGGTGCAATATCAAATGCGCTGCCCGGTACAACTGCAGTTTTAAACTCTTTAACTGAGCGCGTGCAGAATTCAGGCATATCAACGTTTTCAGGAAGCTTGCACCATACGAAAAGACCACCTGATGGCTTCTGATATGAAATTTCAGGTGCAATGTATTTATCCATAAGCTCCATAAAGAATTGTGCTTTTTTAGTATAAATATCTCTTAAATATTGAAGATGACCTTCAAAATCATACTCAGTAATAAACTTATAGCAAATCATCTGTGCTAAAATGTTTGAGTGTACGTCCTGAGTCTGCTTGATTGCGGTAAACTTTGCAATCAACGTTTTAGGTGCAACACACCAGCCAACACGAAGGCCCGGCGCAAGTACCTTTGAAAATGAGCCTGCATAGATTACGATATTATCCTTATCCATGCTTTTGATACTTGTAGGCGGTGCTTCATTAAAATAAAGCTCGCCATAGGGGTTATCTTCAATAATTAAAATGTTGTTTGCCTTACAAATTTCGTAAATAGCCTTGCGCTTTTCTAAGGATGTTGTAATGCCGGTAGGATTCTGGAAGTTAGGTATAATATATAAAAGCTTGATGTTTTTATTTTCCTTAATTGCCTTTTCAAGCTCGGCAAGGCTCATACCGTCCTCTTCCATAGGTATGCCAACAAGCTTTGCGCCCGTCAATTTTAAAGCGTTAAGTGAGCCTACAAAGCTGGGACTTTCGCATAAAATAGTGTCGCCCTCGCCTGCAAGTGATGTTGCAGATAAGCTCATAACCTGCTGTGCGCCGCAAGTAATAAGCAAATCATCCTCGTCAGTACCGATGTTGTACTTCTCCTTCATATACTTTTTTAAGTAATCTCTTAAAGGTGTGTAACCCTCGGTAACGGAATATTGAAGTGCGCCAATGGGATTTTCTGCCATAATTTCAGCGGTGATTTTTGCAACGATATCCTTGGGAAATGCCTCAGGTGATGGGTTGCCTGCTGAAAAAGGAATAATATCAGGCGCAGAAGAAAGCTTTAAAATTTCTCTTATTGCAGAAGGCTTTAACTTATCTGCCGCAGGTGTAAAAACATAATCCATAATAAAAAAATCTCCTTGTATTTGTTATTTTTATTTTATCACAAAGAATGTTAAAACACAAACAAAAAATAAAAAAAGGCAGAAATTTCTGCCCTTAAAAAATATTTTTTTAGGTTTTAGTGTATTTTTTTGCTTTTAACAAGATTTACTATATCTAAAATTATCATTACAGCAAGCAAAGCAAGCAAGAATATTGTTATAAGCTCAACATCATAGTGATATTCAGCAGGAATAGTATAAGTATCGCTGCTATAGTAGCCATAACTGTATGTTTTATAGCTAACCGTTTCGTACACGTGTCCATCTGCCACACAAACAAAGATAACAGTAAAAAGCAACATAACGCTTGATGCAATAAGTGAGCCAACTTTTAAGGGTGTTGCGTTACCACTTCTTACGCAAAGGGCGATAATTCTATAAATGAAATATGCGCATATAGCAATAATCAGCATAAGACCGATATCATCCAAATCAGAATAACTATCGATTGCCTCCAAAATTGAAACCGATTTAGTGCCTGAAGTGAGACCTAATTCATATAAACGACGGCCAAACGCATCCGGCAAAAACATAAGTACGCCGCAAATAAGGGCAAGAATCAACTGCACAATATTTATAACGTTTACGCCTGCTTTCTTTTTATTGCCTACACTTCTTCCTGCTATTGCACAACCGCAATGTACACAAATAACAGCATCATCATGAATTTCATTACCACATTTATTGCAAAACATTATAAACCTTCTCCTTTAAAAATCAATAACTGCAAGTGAAAGTATTGCCCCGTAAACAATCCACATTACTATTGAAAGAACAATAGCGTATGTTGACGTTGTTTTATAGTTTTCATCCCTATACTTTACGCAACCGCAGATGCCAAGTATAAGGCCAACAATAGGCATTAAAAATGCAAAAACTATACTAAGCGTTGCAAGTGAACTTGTTTCTTCATCGTTACCATATCTGTTATTAACGCCGTTTACTGCACAACCACAATGGATGCAAACAACGGCTTCATCGTGAATCTCTTTACCGCATTTCTGACAAAACATAATATTATTCCTCCATTAAATACAAAGTGGGAAAAGAATGCCAAATAAAATCAAGGCTGTAAGCGCGCCTATAATCGCGCCTAAAATTTGATTTCCCTTTGATACTTGTTGTTTTTGAACTTTCTTTTTTGCGCCTGATACTGCACAACCGCAATGTATGCAAACAACAGCATCATCACTAACCTCTTTGCCGCATTTTTGGCAGAACATAAGTACTCCTCCTAAAGCAAAATTGTAACAAATTGTTACATTTTTATTGTAACATAGTGTTACAATAAAGTCAAGAGAAAATTAAACAGCAAAAGGGGGATGTAATTTTTGAACGAGAACAATGCTTTGGTTGGCTTAAAAATTATCCGTAAAAAGAAGAAATACAGCCAGCAAAAAGTAGCACTTGATCTTGACATCAGCCGCGAGGCACTTTCTTATTACGAAAACGGCAAACGCAACCCCGATATACAAATGCTTAGAATTTTATCAAAATATTTTAACGTTTCCATTGATTACCTTATAAACGGCAAAGAATTTGAGAAAAAATAATTCCCCCTCTGCTTTTACTTGCATTGGGGGTTTTTATTTGCAATGTTTTTAATTGGAACGTCTACGAAAAATAGTTTGTGTTTGATGCCCCAAAAGCCTCCCATTGTCAGGGGAGGTGGATTGCC
>JAZOMK010000090.1:0-2765 GCA_045653985.1 Clostridia bacterium
ACCACGATGGCTAAAGGTATATGCTTCAGTATAATTTTCCTCAAAGGCTTCCTTTGTTTTAACAAGTTCAGAAAGACCTGAAGCACGAATCTTCATACCAAAGGGAAACTCAACCTCATCCTCAGTATCAACCCTTACATCAAGAACAAGCCATACATCAACTTCATCATTATCGCCCATAAGTGCCGCAATAGACGGCATAATATCAATAGCACCCGTCGCATAGCTTAAATTTATATTTGACATGGTTGTTACTTTTACACCATCAACAACTTCTTCTTTAAGTGTTACATCACCATGAAGTTTTGTCCATTTATCATTTAAAAGTCTGTTTTTGCCGATTGTTCCGCTATTATTGCTTTCTTTATCCTCTCCACCCAAATCGCCATCAGGATCATATTCATCAAAAAGATAAATGCCCGTATTTTTTATTTGGATAGCGCCCATATTCTCATATTCCTTCATCATATCAAAGCAAAGATTCCACTTTTTCCAAAAATCCTTATTAAGATCATATGCGGTAAAATTCTGCTGAATTTCGATACGTTGCCACTCGTTTGTAAGTGTTCCACTGGGATATGCCGAAATGCTTATACCGCCACCACCACGATGCCTGAACGTAGTTGATTCAGTATAATTTTCATTAAAGGCTTCCTCTGTCTTTACAAGTGCTGAAGTTCCATCAGCGCGAATTTTCATACCAAAGGGAAACTCCTCGCCATCTTCTGCATCTACCCTTACGTCAAGTACAATCCATACGTCAATTTCATCCTCGTCCCCCATAAGTGCTTCAATGGTAGGCATAATATCAATAGCCGCTGTTGCATAGCTTGAATCCATCCCTGACATTATTGTTACTTTTTCGCCATCAATAACTTTTTCAGAAACTTCAACTTTACCTATTGCTTTTGTCCATTTTGCATTACGTAATTTATTTTCAGCATTTACTGAAACAGCACCACAAAGCACAAATGCACATATGAGCATTAAAGCAATTAATCTTTTCATAATATCCTCCCCTTTTATTTTATAAATATTTTTTAATGAAGCGCATATAATTCAACCAATCTTGTCTACCAAGGAAATGAACGCCATCTCTTAAATGATAGGATATATCGCCTTCCATAAAATGTTCACCAATCTCTGCAGGTGTTTCATTACCAATAAATCCACTTTTACCCATAAGCTTCCACGCAGGAGTTGCGCCTATACAAGAAAGTTGCTCTGAATATTGTTCTGCCCAGAAATCAAGACTTGCTGAGCCAACACAAACATATCTCGGACAACTTGCCGCCAAAAGGAAATGTTGGTCAAAAGGTCGCTCATCCTCCCTGCCTACGTACTTTTTAAAGTTTTCACAGAACCAGAAAGGAAAGTTCTTTGTTATTACGGGTATCGTTTCACTATTTCCGTGTTTGATACGCTCATACGCAGCACCTGAACAGCCTGAGTCATTTGAAATTACGTATTTAAAACGTTCGTCCTGCGCCCCACACCAAAGTGCAGTTTTACCTAAGCGTGAATGTCCGATAACCGCAACATTATCTTTGTCAACCTCTTCCCTGGTTGCAAGATAATCAAGAGCGCGGCTGGCACCAAATGCCCACATAGAAAGCTTACCCCAATGGGTAGCCTTGTCTTTTACATTATACATGCTTGCAATTCCGCTTGTAAAATCGCCATCATCTTTTGTAATATCATTATAGTATATAACCGCAATAGCAAAGCCGTTATCTATAAGTTCTTCAAGAGGATAATACATATCGTATAAATCAGGACGAAAATTCAACAATATAAATAAAGGGCTGTTCTTTTTTTCTTTAGGATAGATAAAGTTTATCGGAAAGGTAAATTCACCATTATCGGTATCAAAGCTAATATTTATTCTTTGCATTAGCGCATGGCCTGACGCTATTTTAGAAACTTCTTCAATAACCTCACCTTTAACGCTTTCAGGCTTTTCAGGCGAATAGCCGTATTCCTCTCGGCACAAAATATCGATTATTTCTTTTCGCCGTTCTTGCCAATTTTCTTGTGTAACATTATTACCATTTTCAAATTTTAAAAGTTCAGGAAAAAAATCCATCATAAATCTCCTCCGCTTATATTGCTTTACCAACACTAATAATTTGAATTAAATTAATATTGACAAAATAAATTTTCTTACTATAATTATACTTGAAGGCAATATTATGAGCAATAAACAATATTTATTATTAAATTAAAAATTAGCACAATTTTAATATTTTGGTGTATTATGAATAAATATTTTGTAGATGAATTACAGTTTTATGGATATGGGCAAAAGATTTTGGCTTTTCGCATTAGCCCGGCAAAAATTCCTTTTTATGACCTTACAATTGTTTTAAGCGGTGAACTGACATATATTGCCGATAACCAGACTATCGTTTTAAAAAAGAATGATGCAATGCTTCTGCCCCCTGGAACAATACGTTCACGCAATGCAGGTTGCGAGCCTACATCATTTATAAGTTTTAACTTTACCCTATTGCCTGACGTTGAATTGCCATTAGAAAGATATATGCCCAACTCAATATCGGCAGACGTAAGAAAATTGTTTACCATATTTACACAAAAATATCTTTCGTCATATTACCATTCAAAAGCAAAGTTCATTAACATACTTAATTATCTTCTTCTTGATCTTTTGGATGTTACCACATTAAAATCAAGCAACGAGCACGTACAGAACATAATTAAATATATTGAAGGGCATATTACGGAAAAACTCTCCTTACAAAGTA
>JAZOMK010000091.1:0-3974 GCA_045653985.1 Clostridia bacterium
GGCGTGTTTTCCGGTAAACCATCAGGATATGCGGCATAAGGATAATTATCGCCCTTTAATAAAACGGTACAATCAACAAAGCCAAATGAACCAAGACCATTACCTTTGCAGGCTTCTTTGTGGCGGGTATATTTAAAATCAGAAATTGCAAATTCAGGGCCGATATCAAAGGTTTCGCCAATTAAAATTTCAGCATTAGGATACTGCTTTTTGCCCTCGGCTTTTAATGCGCTTATAATCTTCTTTAAAATGGCATAAGTCATTTCAGGCGGATTATCCATATATTTTTGGGTGCGCTTGTGTGGGCTTAATGCGGGATGGTCATCCTCACCTAAAAGAGGTTTATTTGCGTTGCCGATAAAATAGCACCATTCAAAGGGTTTATCTAAATCACCTGTATAATCGAGAATTTCGCTGCCGTCTGATGTCCAAAGCATTATGGAAATTCGCTCTCTGTTTTTAATTAAAGGACGCCATTGTTCAAAAACGTTTTTGCATACGTTTTCAATAAAAGCATCATCGGTCTGTTTAAATGGTTTTAAACTCATTTCCAAAGTGATAGATTTAAACATTTTTGTCTCCTTACTTATTATAAATCCAACTCAATAAATAAACCGTAGTGGTCAGAGGGGAAGAAGCCGTCAACAGTTTCTTTAATAATTATTTGATTGATTGGCGTAGTGTTTTCATCAACAAAGCAATAGTCAATGTGCTTGTTTGTTATTGTTTCAGGGGTATATCCGTGATAGGTGGTAGTTAAGTCATTTGAAATATTGGCATCTGAAAAATATTTTACCATTTCGTTGTAGGCTACGTTTTCGGGTGTCATATTAAAATCACCAACTACAAAGGTAGCATTATCGGAAATTTTTTTGCTGTAATCATAAATCAAATTTGCGCTGTCCGTCTGCCCTTTGTCGCCAAAGCCGAAATGAGTGTTCATAACCGTAAATTCTTTGCTTGTTTCATTATCTTTTAAAATAACGTAAGCACATATACGGTAACAGTTATATAATTCATCCCAACCGCGGGACTCAATTTCGGGGGTATCGGAAAGCCAGAAATAACCTGATTTTATTAAAGTGAATTTATCCTTTTTCCATAAAATAGGCACAGCTTCAATATCAACTGTTTCGTTGCGGTATTTTACAAAAATATCATACTTATCGCTAAAATAATTATGGATGTGTTCTTCCCATTTGGGACGATATTCCTGCAATGCGATAATATCAGCATCATAGGGCGAAACTACTTTAAAAAGCCTTGGTGCGCGCTCTGAAATTGCGTTGCCGTTTTTATCGTCGCAACAACGGATATTAAAGCTTAGAACCTTTAATTTCATAATTTAATTACCTTTCCGTCTTTATAGATATATGCACCTGATTTTTTTGTTAAATCTTTTGTTAAACCCATGTAGAAATCGTCGGTATAGCAAAGTACGCAGTCATTTGCAGGTTTTTCAATTAAAAGCACTGCACGTACACCGTGGGCAGGGATTTTTACTAAGATATCATTTTCAAATTCGCCTAAAAATTCTTTGCTCCAGCAATCAAAGGCAAGAACGGTTTTATTGTTTTTAATAATATCTTCCTTTTCGCTTTCGTCCCAATTATATACGGCTTTAATTTGCTTGTTATTATCATTTAACGTAACGTGTGAAACTAAGGGAAACTCAAAGAAATCATCAGGATATGCGGCTATACCGATGGGGTTAATAACCTCTTTAATAAGGTTAAGCCTATCAGACGATAATTTTTCGATTTCCTCATTTATAAGCACAGCACCGCCTGAAAGCGCAACGGTTGTTGCCCACAAACGTGCTTCTTCTAACGTTGGTGTGTAATCATCTTGTTTTCTGCCAAGTTCACCGCGAACAACCAAAGCATCAGCATCAACAAGGAAAACTTTGCCATGATAGTAGCTTCTTAAAAATACGTTTTGCACGTTGTTGCGTACAATTTCCCAATAAGAATATGGGCGGGGTGGCTTTGACCATGTCCATGTAATATCGGGGGAGGTACGGATAGCATCAAAAATACCGATTGATTCCGTTATGGGTGCACCGCAAGCCATCATAAAATCGTTGCCTACGGTCTTTCTTATAAGTCTCATTGCATTTTTGTATGCTTTAACCGAAGGCAGTGTATTGTAGGTAACGTTTTCAAGATTTTGATTATTAACGCAACGGATAAGTGAACGAATTAAAAAGTCAATTTTAAAATAGTGGCAATCGTAGTTTTCTACGGCATTTTTAAAAGAAGATTCAATATGCTTTAATGCGTTTTCGTTTTCAAGGTCGATGGGGAATTTTGAACCGTCATTATCGGCACAAAGCACTTGGTTTCCACCAAAAACGCGCTCTGTTCTGCCGTTTTCATAAAAAATATTATATTCAGGATGCTCTTTGTAAAGGGTGCCCGTATTTGCAAAAATGGTGGGGGCAAACCATAAACCTAAGCGCTGGTTGTTTTCTTTTAAGTTTGCTGATAATTTATCAAGACCTGCCTTAAAAGTTTCTTGATTACTTGTCCAATCACCGCAGAAAGTGCCACCGTTCTGCCAGCCGTCGTCAATTTGAATCATATCGGCTTTTTCAGAGATGCTTTTTGTTAATTGGGCCTGCTTAATAACGTCGTCTTCGGTAACTGTGCCATACATACATGACCAGCTTGACCAGCCTGCGTCGGGCAGCTTGGGGAGATTGATATTAAACTTTTCCTTTAAGAAATCGCAATAAAGGCTGAAAAATTCACCGCCTGCAATATCTTCGGAAACAACAAACTCTTCTAAAGGATATGTGCCTTTTTTGTAGGTAAGCCCATCAAAATAATAGCGGAGAGTCAACTTTTCATTGGTTGCAATAAAGCGGGTAAGGTAATTTTCAGCAGAAGTCAATGCTATTGAAAAACACTTGTCGCCCTCTTTTACCATAAAAATATCTCTTGAAATAACTTCGTTTTCAAACTTTTTTACGCTGATAAAATCGTTGGTGCAAAAGCCGTTATCAAATACAAGTGCGTTTTTAGAAAAGGTAAGGGGAAAAACGATATCAACGGTATCAATTTTCGTATCCTCATGCACCATTAAAACAAACTGCATTTTATCGCCACAGTTGATTTTTCTTTCAGTTAAAAAAAGATTATGTGCTTCCTTACCGTTTACGTAAATCATAAATTCAGTCATAACACTTCTCCTTTAATATGCTTCAACACGATAAATGGGCATACCTAAATCAGTAAAACGTTTTTCATATTCGGTCATAATGTTGCCTTCAAAATCGGAATTGTGTAAATCAAGGCAAACGTTTTTAAGCTTGTAGCCGGACATTGAATATTGTTCAAGTGAAAATTCAAAAAAGTGCATATTATCGGTCTTTTGGTGAATTTCGCCACCTTCTTTTAAAAATGAACGGTAGCTTTCCAAAAAGCGCCAATAGGTAAGCCTGCGGTTGGCGTAAGTGTGCTTAGGAAAGGGGCACGAAAAGTTAAGATAAATGCGTGAAACGGAGTTTTCCTTTAAAAAGCATGGCAGAATTTCAGCAGCGGTGTTTATAAAATGAACGTTTGTAATATTCATTTCCCTTGCCAATTTGCAAGCTTCAACGATAACGTTTTTGTTTACCTCAACTGCAACGTATGCTTTATCAGGATTGCGTTTTGCAAGCTCACAGATAAATGCGCCTTTGCCACAGCCGATTTCAAGCTCAACTTCATCTTTACCTAAAATGCTTTTTAAATCAAGATAGCGCTTTTCCTTTAAGCTTTCAGTAATGCTTGGATGCGATTTTTCAAGTATTGAAAGAATATCGGGATACATTAAAAGCATAGTATCAAGATTTCTTTTTTTCTTCATTCTCATAAAAAAATACCTCATTTTTAACGTTGGTAAAATTATACCATAAAAAACCTTTATTGGTAAATAAAAAAAATTACAAAAATCCAAAAAATATTACTATATGTAATTTACAAAATAAA
>JAZOMK010000092.1:0-7527 GCA_045653985.1 Clostridia bacterium
TCCCTTTGGCGGAGAAGCCAAAATAAGGGGCATTGAAGATAAATATGTATTTGAGGCGATTGTAGCTTCAGCAGGGCCGTTTATAAGCCTTTTAAGCGCCTTTTTGTGGGAGAAAGGCACCATTATAGGTGTGTTGCCTGCGTGGGGTGAATTTGTGGCTTTTTCCTATAGTATTGCCCTTATAAATCTTTTGCCAATATATCCTCTTGATGGTGGGAGAATTCTTTGCTCTGGTTTTAAAGGAATGTTTGGCGAAAATAAAGGCAGAAGGTATGCGGTATTATCAGGTGTAATTATATCTTCGGGATATTTTATAAAATGCTTGTATGAAATTTATACAATGCAAAAAAGCGATAGTATCGTTATGGCATCTTTTATGCTTGTTGCATCACTAAAAGCAATAAAAAAACCCCGAAGAATTATCTTCAGGGAAAAATATTGGAAAAATGAAAATATAAAAATTATAAAAGCATATGGTTCTGAAAAAATCATGGATGTGTTTGAAAAATTCAGCGGAAATAATTTTTATTGCATATTGACCGTTGATGAAAATGAAAATACTTTGGGGATTTTTACAGAAAAACAGCTTTATGACTGTATGCTTAAAAACAGCCAATTAACGTTAAATGAAATGATCATTCATCCATAGCTTTTAATTCATTTATAAGGGCAATCAGATCCTCGGCAGTTTTAAGATTGGTAATGCTGCTTCTTATTTTTGCCGCATTGCGCATACCGTGGGTATACCATGCCATATGCTTGCGCATTTGAAGCATTGCCGTATGTTCGCCTTTTAACTTAATAAGTTGCAAACCGTGGTTTAATGCTATATCTAATTTTTCAATATGCGTAAGTTTAAATTCTTCAACATTAAAATAAGAGTTGATCTCACCAAAAATCCATGGTCTGCCTTGGGCGGCTCTGCCTATCATAATAGCATCGCATCCCGTATACTCAAGCATTTTTTTTGCAGAAAGCGGTCCTGTAACATCTCCATTACCTATAACGGGGATTTTTACACTTTCTTTAACGCGCTTTATTGCATCAAGGTCAGCTTTTCCGCTGTAAGCCTGCATGGTTGTTCTACCGTGTATTGTAATAGCTTTTGCGCCTGCTTCTTCGCAGGCAGCAGCCATTTTATCAGCACAAAAACTATCCCACCCCGCACGGAATTTTACCGTAACGGGTTTGTCTATAGCGTCTACGCAAGCGGCAACTATTTCCTTTGCTAAAGGAATATCCTTCATTAAGGCACTGCCTTCATTGTTGGAAATAATCTTTCTTGCGGGGCATCCCATATTTATATCAATAATATCAAAGGGCGCAAAATAGGGATGGGATAATTCCTTTGCCATAATTTCAGGATCACTGCCGAATATTTGTGCCGCTTCGGGATGGGTGCCTGATGGCTCAAGCAAATCTCCCGTTGCCTCACTTGAATAGAAAAGCCCTTTAGCGCTTACCATTTCGGTTACGGTTAAGGCGGCACCAAAATCAAAGCAAAGCTTTCTGTAAATGCTGTCTGTTACGCCTGCCATCGGTGCAAGTATTAACTTGTTGTTTAATTGGATATTTCCTATCTTCATATCTAAAAAAACGGTTCAGCATATTGCTGAACCAATTTTATTTTACACAACTCCAATCCCATGTTTTAGAGGCTTCAAGCCAGATTGAATCGTCAAGTGGGTGAGTAGAGGCATTTTTTGATTTTGCAAGCGTATAAACGTATTTTGCAAAACTTACTATGTAGGTTTTACCTTCACTCATTTCTTTATGTGCTAACTGCCCCCAGATGGTGCTGTCCCATAAATCACGTTTAATATATTCTTCTTTAATTTTTTCGCCATCGTAATAAGTGTGGTTAAGTTCAAAAGAATATTGATTACGGCATATGTTAAGTATAGCATAATCAGCTCGGAATGCCTCGCCTTTCTGGCTGAGTCCTACTGAACCGGGATTCAAAACAAGTTTATCATCAGGGTTTACATAAGCAAACTGAAAATGATTGTGTCCGCACAAAAGAATTTTTTCATTTATGCTGTCAAGACATTCGTTAAGGCGCGCAGGATTGGTAACGTAAAGCAACTCTCTTACTGAATCGGGCGAGCCGTGAACCATTTTTATTGATATATTTCCATCGGTAACTGTTTTTTGATTGTTTAATTTGCCAATGAAATCGCGTTGTGAAGAATCAAGAAAATTCAACGAATCACGCATGAATTTCCATTGTAAAGCCTTTTGTGTTTCGCTAAAGCCGTTAAAATGATCAATAGCAAGCTCTTCTCGATTACCTGCAATCATTATTGCATCAAGGGAAGTCAGCATATTTAAAACTTTATCCGGACAAGGACCATCGCCGACATTATCACCAAGAACAAGAATTTTATCATATCTGCTTTTGGGTACTGCTTTAAAAACCGCATCCAACGCTACGTTATTACCGTGGATATCAGAAAGTACAAGGTATCTCACTTTTTAGCCTCCACAGAACCTAATTTACTAAATGGGCTTATGCGGAACTGTACTTTGCCGATAACGGCATCTTCTTTTATAGGTCCAACAGATCTGCTGTCAGCAGAAACGTTTCTGTTATCTCCCATAACAAATACTGAACCATAGGGGATTACTTGTGTAGGCATATCATTATCCATGGGGCTGAGAATATAACTTTCCTCAAGGGCTTCGCCATTTATAAAAACAACACCGTCTTCAATGCAGATTTCTTCGCCACCTAAGCCTATAACGCGTTTCACATATACGTCGTTATATCCGTTTTTGTCATAGCGGCAAATTACAATATCACCGCGTTCAATGTCTGAAAAAGTATAAGTGTATTTTGTAACGAATAATTTTTCGTTGGTGTTAAGTGTTGGCAGCATACTTGGGCCGTCAACAGTTGCTATAACAAAAACAAAGGTGCGTAAAAGCAGCGCAATGATTATTGCCGCCAATACAGTTATCGTCCAACCTAACATTGTTCTTTTTATCCTGTTTAACTTTGGATTTCTTTTTGAGGGTAAGTAAAGTCTGTAACGTACGTGATCGTCATTTTTACCGCTAAAAAGATAGGGGGTTTCAAACTTATTTGGTGTAGTTTTTTTGATTTTTTTGTACGTTAAAAGATTGTCGAAAATATCAGCACCATCGTTAATTGGCTCAATAACAACTTCAGGCTGTTCCTGCTCATCAACAAGCGGATTGGTTTCAAGCATTGAAACCATTTCCGATTCGTCAAAATCGTCAGCGCTTTTTACCGGCTCAACAAAGAAATTATTTTCTTCGCTAACAGCTTTTTCTTCGCCATCCAACGTATATTCTTTAAGTTCAACGTCGGGGGTAAAGAAATTCTCGTACTCAAACATAGTTGTCTGTACGGGCTCACTTGGTGCTGTTTCTTCTATTTGTACGATAGAAACAAATTCCTCGGTACTGTTTTCAGTTATATCGGATGCTTCTTTAGGCTCTTCTTCAGCATTAAAAAGATTGAAGAATACATCGTTTTCATTTGGCTTTTTTGACATTTTTATTCCGCCTTAATAATTTTTTTTGTGCGTTTCATACAGTCTTCACGGTCAAGCATAATTATTCTGCCGCAGGTGAGACATTTTAATTTAACGTCAGCACCGCATCTTACACATTCCCAACTATTGCCACCGCATGGATGATTTTTCTTTGTTATTACCGTATCTCCTAAAGCGATATCAAACATTTTATGCTCCGAAAAATACAATATCTTATCTTAATAATACATTATAGCAAAAAATATGATTTTTTTCAACAATTTTTTAGTTAAATACAAGTTTTTCTAAAGCACTTGCAAACATCTTGGCACTTATCTTTAAATCTTCAAGGTTAACGCCCTCGTTTGGCTGATGTGCACGGTCAGGTCTGTCAAGGAACTGCACACCAAAAGCAACGGCTTTGCCGGGAAGTGTACGTGCATAAGTACCACCGCCCATTGATAAAGGAGACTCGTCTCTGCCGGTATAAGCTTTATAAACTTCAAGTAAGGTTTTAACCAAAAGTGTATCTTTGTCAACGTGATGGGGGAGCTGTGCGTGTTCAAATTCACATTCCCACGTATCAGGTAAAGCGCCCTGCAATCTTACAGAAATATCTTTAATATCGCATGAAACGGGGTAACGGATGTCAATAACTATTTTGCATGAATCGTCATTCATTTCAGGGAAAATATCGTTTTTACCTACAAAGCACATACCGAGATTAAGGGTAAGATTTCCTGAAATTTCATCATAAAGTTTGATGTCTGCACCGCTTCCATCTGTTTTATCAACAAAAATATTAACCATATTGTTGATAAATTCGCCTTGGCTTCCTTTTAAATCGAGCGCTTTAAGGAATTTGAAGAGTTCAAAGAAGGCATTAGTACCTTTTTCAGGTGTTGAACCGTGTGCACCAACACCAACTGCATCAATGGTCAAAACGTTGCCTTTTGTTGCAAAGGTTATACCTTTTTCGTGTACGTCGTAGTCGTTAAGCACGTTAAAAAGCTTATCAATATTACCGATAACGGTTGCCTGTGCCTTATCTGGAACCATATTGGCACGAAGCCCACCCTTAAGGTAAAGCTGATATTCGCCTTCTTCAAGGCTTGTTTCAATGGAGTAATGGGCAATACCTTTTTCTGTTGTTATAACGGGATATGCGGCATCAGGCGTGAAAGCCATTGTCGGCATTTCTTCGGTTTGCCTATATCTTTCCATACAACCCCAACCGCTTTCCTCATCACAACCGAAGATAAGCCTTATTCTTGCGGGGATATTTTCGTATTTTTCCTTTATTGCCTTAACAGCATAAATTGCTGCAAGTGCAGGACCTTTATCATCAATAGCACCTCTGCCTAACAATTCTTCACCATCAATTACAGCAGTAAAGGGGTCAGTATTCCAACCATCGCCTGCAGGTACAACGTCAAGATGGCAAAGAACTGCAATTAACTTTTCACCTTCGCCGATTTCAGCATAACCACAGTAATTATCGATATTTTTCGTTTTCATACCACAAGCTTCACAAAGTGAAAGGGTGTATGCCAAAGCATCAGCACAGGGCTTACCAAAGGGCATACCCTCAAGGGCAGATTCTTTTACGGAAGGTATGGCAATAAGCGCTTTAAGTTGTTCAATTAACTCATCATAATTACAATCAATATACGCGTCGGTAAAAGACGGATTCTTAAGATAATTTAATAAAACTTCATCAGGTGAAAAAGTATATTTTTGGTTATCGGCTTCAAAGGTATAAGGGGTATAACCTGTTGTATATAATCTGATACCGCCTTTTCCGCGTCTGATATTTTTTATATCTTCCTTGTTGATTTTTATCTCTTTGACAACTCTCTTGTTTGCAAGGCGCTTAACGGTTAAAATATTGTTGTCAAGCTCATAAACATAGCTGCTTGCAGAGGGCTTTGATGCAATATAAAATACAATTATAATAATAAGCAATGCCGTTGCCGCAGCTGACGTGGGGGAGATGTTAAGCTGAAGAAAACTGAAGCCAACATATAAGGCGATAACAAATAATATCGTTGCTAAAATAACAATTGTTGTTTTTAAGGCAGATGGCTTTTTAGGTGAACAAATTTGCTGGTACATTATTTTTCCTCCGTAGGTAAGTTTTTAAGAAAATCTCTTAAATATTCAACATGATCACCGTTTAAAAGAACGGCGTATGTGTTTTCCAATGCAACAACTTTGCCTTCGTGCTTTGTTACAAAAACGTTATTTAACGGAAAAGCATATAAAATACCATTATAATAGCAAATTTCATCAAATTCGCCCTCCATTTCAAGGGGGACGATTGCGTTCATCCGGTAAACGTCATCAAGTAAACGTTCAGGGATAAAAAGAATTTCAACATCATTTGCTTCAACGGTAACGTTAAGGTGGTCGGTAACAGTATAATTGGATATTGTTTTAACGTAATCGGTTATTTCTTTTTCAGAAATTGTTGAAGAACCGATATATTCAACGGCTGTTGTGTTTTTTATGTTGTCAATAAGACCGTCATTGCCGTCAACGGAAACCCATGTATCAACAAAAAGCATCTCAATACCGTTGGTTGTTGAGTTGTATTGCGCAATTATATTGAAGATAAATGAAGTTAAAAAGTACAGCGCAATTATGAGGATAAGTATAATGAATTTTCCATGATACAATGCGTATTTCAATTTATTCATAGTCAATTACTCCAAAGAGATTATTAAGCAATTTCTGTGATTGTTCAACTTTTTCAGAACCTTTGAATATTACCGCAATAACTTTTGGCGAGTAGTTAAAGCCGTTATGAATAAACGTCTTTTCATCAAGAGGCATTATCGGTAATTTCTGACCTTTGCCTACGTATTTGCTTGTACCGTAATTTAAAAGACCGTCAGCAGTCATTCGGGTAACGTCAATACCGTAAACAGTGCCGTTTTTGTCAGTTATGGGATTTTCAAAATTGCCGCTAAGGGGGATAAGTAAATTCTGATCAAGTAACACATTATAGAAAGTGGCGTTGTCAACAAAGAGAATATCACCCTCACCGCTGAATAAACGTGTGCTTATCTGATTCCAACCGTTTTCGGTTGTTATGGTAATGGTGTCGTTTCCTGCTGATTTTGTATCGTAAACACTTACTTCAAAATCAGGTACGTCAGGATTATTTTCTTTTAAATATTTTGCCCATTGTTCACTGTCTGAACCGCTTATGTTTGTTTGATAGCACAAAATTATAAGCCTATCCCTGTTGGTATAAAGAAAGTTATTTCTTAAATAAAAAAATACAAAAGATAGTGCCGTGATAAGCAAAATGCTGATAAATATTGCTAAAACCCGTTCTTGCTTCTTAGTTCTTTCAGTTTTCATAACTCACACTCAAAAAAATATTCGGTGCATTTATTATACACCGAATATAATTATACTATATTATTTGATTTATGTATATGAAATTTTGATAAAAAACCTTAAAATTCATTATCTTCGGTAACTGTTGATGTTTCCTCAATTACATATACGTCAGCTTTTCCTAAAAGATTGTCAATTTTTTGGTACCTTGTAGTAGCATCAGCAATCTTTCCGCTGGCTTCATCAAGCTTTTTGCGGGTTTTATCAAGAAGGTCAGCAAAAATACCAAAATTCTTCTTAATATCAACAAGTAACTTGGTAATCTGGCTTGTTCTTTTTTGTATAGCCAAAGTCTTAAAGCCAAGCTGAAGGCTGTTAAGGAATGCTCCGATTGTTGTGGGACCGGCAACGGTAACACGACATTCGCGCTGTAAATATTCACATAACCCAACTTTTTTTGCAACTTCTGCATAAAGACCTTCAATAGGAAGATACATAATTGCAAAATCTGTTGTATGTGGCGGATCAATGTATTTATCGCGAATGGTTCTCGCAAAGGTTTTTATTGTGCTTTCAAGGCTCTTGCTTGCGCTTTCAATGCCCGCAATGTCGCCTGCCTCAGAAGCATCGCATAAACGCAAATAATCTTCAATGGGGAATTTGCAGTCAATGGGCAAAT
>JAZOMK010000093.1:0-4505 GCA_045653985.1 Clostridia bacterium
TATCTTTTTGATGAATTTAAAAAAACCGATTTTTATAAAAATACCAAAACGGTGTTTACAATACTTAATTTAAAATTCCAGGGCGTTTACAGCAAGGATATTGTTGAGGATGTTTTGGGCATCTCTAATTCGTATTTTGATAAGGGCATTATTGAAGCGTATGGTGATTGCAACTTGTTAAAGGGCGGTCTTACTTATGCTGATAAAATAACAACGGTTAGCACAAGCTATGCTGACGAAATAACAACTCCCTTTTATGGTGAAGGTCTTGATTTTCTTATCCGTTACCGTCAAAAGGATTTGAAGGGCATTGTAAACGGTATTGATTATAAGACCTTTGACCCTATGAATGATGAATATATTTCAGCACCATATTCGTGGCGCGATATTGAAAATAAAAAGAAAAACAGAAGTGCGCTTTTAAGTGAAATGGGGTTAAATGCAACGGACGATAGCCTTGTTATCGGTGTTGTTTCCCGCCTTACGGGGCAAAAAGGGTTTGACCTTGTTGAGTGCATCCTTGAAGAGCTTTTAAATGATGATGTCCGTTTGATTGTACTTGGTACCGGTGAAGAACAGTTTGAAGAAATGTTCAAGCATTTTGAACAAAAGTACCCTGAAAAATTAAAGGCAAACCTTTGCTATTCAGAAGAATTATCACATAAAATTTATGCAGGGTGCGATGCCTTTTTAATGCCATCACTTTTTGAGCCTTGTGGGCTTTCACAGCTTATGAGCCTTCGCTACGGCACGTTGCCCATTGTGCGCGAAACGGGCGGATTGAGGGATACTGTTATACCTTATAACAATGAAAATTCCACAGGCTTTAGTTTTTCAAACTACAATGCCCACGATATGCTTTACACTATCCGCTATGCTGAGGAAGTTTTTAAAGATAAAAAGGAATGGAACAAGATAGTAAAACGTGCAATGAAGGCTGATTTCTCGTGGAAAACATCGGCAAAAGAGTATGAAGCGCTGTACGATTCCTTCGAGGAGGCAAAATGAAAAAACTTGCATTGATTCTTGCGGTTTTGCTGGTTTTTGCAGGTTGTGCCAATGAAGAGCCTAAATTTGAGGAAGCAGTAAAAGAATATCATTTTTCGGTTAATGACAACGCACTTTTTCCCTTTTATTGTGTTGATGAAAAAGATACCTTGTGGCGCGTTAAAAATAATGGGGCATATTCCCTTGAACAAACCGTATCGGAAAAAGATTACGTAAAGTATATAAAGGATGAAGATACGCTGTTTTATACAACAAAGCACTATGAAAATAACGGCATAGCCTATGGCGAGCTTATGTGTAAAGCAGGGGAGCACAAAGCCGAAAGCCTTTCGCAAAAAGCTCGTGTTGATTCAATACGCGTGCAGAAAGATACAAATCTTTTGTTTATAGATGAAGGCAATAATTTGTTTTTTAGGCATGATGGCATAATAACACGCATTGAGGGCGATGTTGCCGAGGCTGAATTTGTAACTGAAGATACTTTTCTTTTCAGGCTTAATAAAGGCAAAACTGCAGGCAAAGAAGTGGTTTATCCTATTTATTCGGCAACGGCTGATTACAGAAACTTTATTATGGACGGTGCTGATATAATTGCATCAGATGCTGAAAACGGCAAAGCATACATTATAAAAAACAAGCATACCGTGCAAAAAAGGGCATCGATAAAAGAGGTTGCCGATTGCTTTATTTATGCTGATGGCGAAATTCTTTTTGATATCCCCAATGTGCTGACTTCGCAGTTTAACGAAAGCAAGCATATGTTTCTTATATGCGTAAATGAAAATGCTTCAACGCTAAAGTATGACCTTTACCGTGTTGATGGGGCAGAGCCTATAAAAAAAGGCGAAAATATTATCTGGGGCGGGTATATATCCTTAGACAGAAGCGTTTTTGCCTATGAATTTCAAACACCTGAAGACGTTAAAACCTGCATAGATGACCGCACCGATACTTTGCGTACGAATTCCTTGGGCGCGAACTGTTCGCTTGAAAATATATATTATATTGAGCCTTTTACCTATATTAACAGAAACGGTGAATTGCTGTTGCTTGAAGATAGCGGTAACGTTGTTTTAATAGATGACGGCATTGGTGCAATAAAGCATACTAAAGAAGGGCTTGTGTGTTTTAAAGAAAAAAACTTCCCATATTCGGCATTTACCTGCGTAGGAACTTCGGTTTATAATAAGGCAAGCGAAGTTACAAAAGAGGATGTTGTTTTTAAGGATGGACTTCTTTATTTCTATACGGGACAGGGCAACGATTTAAGTGTGGTTGATTATGAAGGCGCTGTTAAATCGTTAATCAAAGATATACGCAAAGAGTTTATTTATAGTAACGGCTCTGTTGCGGCAATCAAGCAAGATGGCTTTATGTATATAGCTGATGATTTCGGTGAAACTTCAACCGGAATTAAAATAAAAAGATTTATAACGGAGGATTGAGATGTTGGCTTTAGCAATATGTGCCCTTGTAATAGGCACAGCATTATTGGCACTTGAGTGTTTTATACCGGGCGTTGGTATACCCGGCATTGCAGGTGCAATTTTTAATTTGATAGGAATTTTTATGTTGACTACCTATATAGGTTGGTACGTAATATTTATAATTCTGGCAATAATAGTTATAGTAATTGCTTGCGTGTGCTTTTTTGCAAAGGCAGCAACAAAGGGTAAAAATCCACTGATTCTTTCGCAAAAGACAGATAAGGAATCAGGATTTTCAGCAAATGAAGATAATTCTTCATTGCTTAATAAGGAGGGCGAAGCAGTAACACGCCTTCGTCCATCAGGTATTGCGCTTATTGATTCAAAGCGCGTTGACGTTGTAACTGACGGTGAATTTCTTGAAGCAGGTGCAAAAGTTGTTGTTGCAGATATTCAAGGTCGCCGTATAATAGTTAAAAAAATTTAAGGAGGTAACAAAAAATGTTACAGATACTTTCAACAACTTATGATTCCGCAACTATTGCGGTAGGCGCAGTTGTAGCGGTTGCGCTGATTCTTCTTATCGTATTTTTACGCGTGTTTCCCATCGGCTTGTGGATGACGGCAATGTTCTCAGGCGTTAAGGTTGGTATTTTCCAGCTTGCCACAATGCGCTTCAGACGCGTTAATCCCCAAAGAATCGTTTATCCTATGATTCAGGCAACAAAAGCAGGTCTTGATCTTGATATGAGTAAGCTTGAAGCGCACCTTCTTGCAAAGGGTAACGTTGAAAAAGTTGTAAATGCTTTGATTGCCGCACAGCGTGCAGAAATTCCGCTTAATTTTGAGCGTGCCGCCGCTATTGACCTTGCAGGCCGCGACGTTTTAACTGCGGTACAGATGTCAGTTAATCCTAAGGTTATTGAAACGCCCGTTATTGCCGCCATCGCAAAGGACGGTATCGAGCTTCGTGCAAAGGCAAGGGTTACGGTACGTGCAAATATTGACCGTTTGGTTGGTGGTGCAGGTGAAGAAACTATCATTGCACGTGTTGGCGAAGGTATTGTTACAACAGCAGGTAGTGCTGAAAGCCATAAGGCGGTGCTTGAAAATCCTGACTTGATTTCACGCACAGTTCTTGATAAGGGCCTTGATGCAGGTACGGCTTTTGAAATTCTTTCCATTGATATTGCTGATGTTGATGTTGGCAGAAACATTGGCGCACAGCTTCAGATGGATCAGGCAGAAGCTGACAAGAAGATTGCTCAGGCTAAGGCAGAAGAACGTCGTGCAATGGCTGTTGCACGTGAACAGGAAATGAAAGCACAGGTTCAGGAAATGCGTGCTAAGGTTGTTGAGGCTGAGGCTGAAGTTCCCAAGGCTATGGCTGAAGCTTTAAAAAACGGACATTTAGGCGTAATGGACTATTATAAGATGGAAAATATGCTTGCTGATACAAAGATGCGTTCCTCCATCGCTGAACCTAACGGCAAGCCTAAGACAGAATAATGGAAATTTTAATATTTGTTGCATTGATAGCGGTTGCTGTTCTGCGCAATAAAGCCATGGAAAAGCAACAAGAACAACAACGAGAGCAGCAACGCGAACAAAATAAGCAAAGAACAACAGTTCAAGAACAAATTGACGAAGTTAAAAAACGTTTTGAAAAAGACGGTTTTGATATGCGCTTTGAAAGCCAGGAAGGTACAAAAAGTACCGAGGGCGAGTGCGTTGAACCAAATCCTAACCATTGTGCAGTCGAACATTTTGAAGACACTGTTTATACCTCCGAGATAGGAAAAGAAGAATCTGATTTTACCCGCGAGGACTTTGTAAAAGGCATTATTATGGCAGAGATTCTCTCAAAACCAAAAAGTGTACAGTAAAAAAAGCGGGTAAAGGCAATGCCTTTGCCCGCTTTAATAATACAGAGGGAGTAAAAAAATGAAAAAATTATTATCAATATTATTTTGTATAGTTTTAGTTTTTAGCATTTGCGCTTGTGAAACGGAAAATGAACTTGCGCCCAAGCCAACAGCTATACCGAACCTCAAGTCAACAGCTATACCG
>JAZOMK010000094.1:0-3627 GCA_045653985.1 Clostridia bacterium
CAAAATCTTCAAGATTCTTCTTAAAAGCATCGCTTAAAGGATGTACAACGTGGGGCTTCATAACGGTAAAGGGAATTTTGTACTGATAGAAAACGTCAGTTACAGAGAACTTACCGCAGAAAGCATCACGACGGTGTTTAAAATCCATTTTGCCGATTTCATCAGGATATGCCTGCATCAAAATGGGCACGCCTGCATCCTGAAGTGCGGCAACTGCACCGTTTTCATCAATGAATATGGGCATACAAAGAATAACGCCGTCATAGTTACCTTTCTGGCTTTCAAGCCAATCGTGATAAAGTTTACCTTCATCACGTGTTTCAACCGCTCCGTAACGTGTAAGGGAAGCATCCATAACGAGTGCCTCGTGTCCCGCATCAGTTACAGCCTTAATCATATCTTCTCTTGCACCTGCAATTAACTCAGCAGGCATAAAACCACGATTACCAAAAAATAATGCAAATTTCATTTTATTTTACTCCTTTATCTTTTTTAAATCAACGGAATTACCCGTAAAATCACCAAATACGTTAATTTCAATGCCGTTTTCGTTAAGATTTTCATATACGGCATCTTCAGTTTTATACTTGCCTTTGCAATGAGGATACGCTCTGTAGCACGTCTGAATGGCGCGTTTTGTAAAGGTTACGATTTTCGTTTCATCGTTATCTGAATATTCAATACAGTTAAGATGGTCGGTATCGCACAGAAGATAAGCCTTTGCCTGTTTCCAAAAAATTCTTTCTTCTTTGTGCTTTGATATCCGCGCTTTTAAAATATCAAGATGTTCAGGCAGAATTTTTGTTAAATCGCAACTTATTCCGATAGGTCCACCCATCATCATTGCCTTTAAGAAACTGTCGTTTACCCCTTCAACGAAGCCCCATCCTGCATCGCCTGATGCAACTATCGCCTTTTTGTTGTTGAAAAGATTATCAAGACTACCGATAGTTATCCATTTTTCCATTACGGTTGCAGGAAGACGCAAAAGAGTGTTTTTATAAATTTCAAGTTGTGCGTTAAGACTGTGGTTGTCACTTATCCAGAAACTGTCAAAACCACGTAAACTTGCAAGACTCAAGCGCATACCGCCTGAAGCGCAGTTTTCAAGATAGATTTGAGGGAATTCACGTCTAATATTTTTAATAAATTCACGGTATCCTTTAAAATAATCAATAAAAGCCCTATTGGTTTTATCGTTTGTAAGGGAAGCGTTAAAATCAAACTTTATAAACTCAATATTATACTTTCTGATATTCTCGCACACGACACCGAAAATATAATCACGTGCCTCTTTATTAGCAAAGTTTACAAAGGCTTGTCCATTTTCGATAATATAATATTCGGGGTGATTTTTTACCGTTTCGCTTGAAAGTGATGCACGTTCAATTTCAAACCATAAGCCGAATTTAAGACCGTTGTTGCGTACTGTATCGGCAAAATCTTTCATTTTACCGCACATTTGGCAATTTTCCGCCTCTTTCCAATCGCCTACTGCATTAAACCATTTATATTTCTCGCCAAACCAGCCTGCATCAATAACAAAATATTCGCAACCTATATATTTTGCCTTTTCAAGCTGAGGCATAAGAATATCTGTGCTGATATTATCAAACACACCCATCCAAGTATTGTATATAACCGGTAAGCGTGCATTATGCCTTTTATTTACAAAGTTGTGCAATTTATAGGCATCAAGGTCGATTTTATTTTTGAAATCATAGTACAAAATCACGGGAAGTTCTAAAGTTTCACCGGGTTGCAATTCATAAGCGAAATTATCATATCCTGCCTCAACTACAACTATGCGATGATGAGGACCCTGAATAAAATCACGGTAAATTGCATATTGCCATAAACCGTCAGCTATAATATGAAAAGCCTTTCCACGCTGATTTTGTAAATTATATAGTGCAAAAAACGGATTTGAACCAACGTTATTTCTGATTTCGTGGTTTCTGTAAAAAATGCCGGAATTAAGTTCATCCCATTTGCCAACAGATTCCATACACCATTGGCTGTACTGGCTATAAACCTCGTATTCGCCACCGTTAAACTTAAAACGTGAAAGCACCTCATAAAGTGTTATAGATTCATTACCCGTATTTTTAATGGTATCCTTGCGGATGTAAATATCATCTTCCTTTTTTTCATTTACAGTAAAAAGAAGATCTCCGCATTTAAAGCCTTCATCTACCGAAACTGCTTCACCGTTAAAACTGCCATACTGTGTTTTTACGCTGAACAAATCAGAAAAATCCATCAGAACAGCTCCTTAACCGCAAAATAAAGCTTCTTATATTTTGCGTATTGTTCATCATAAACATCGTGATTTTCAGGTACGAACTTACCCTTATACTGTACGAAAATATCACGTGCTTCAAATAAATCCTTGCACACACCAAGAGATACCGCCTGAAGCATTGCGCAACCGCAAAGTCCGCCCTCGCCTGAACGAAGCGATTTTATCGGTACGTTCTGAATATCAGATTTTATCTGTAACCATTTTTCAGAGTTTGCACCACCACCGGTTGCAGTAAGCTCTTTAATTTCAATACCTAAAGGCTTAACAGCATCTTGATTAAGGCGCATTTCCATTGCAGTACCTTCAAAAGCAGCCTTATATAAGTCGCTATCAGTATGCTCAATGCGGAGACCTATTATTGCACCCTTAGCATTTATATTTTGATAAGGGCTTGCCGCACCGCCAAAGTATGGTAAAAGCGAAATGCCTGTAGGTTCTTTTCTCATATCCTTTTCAATATAGCTGAAGAAGTTATCTTCATCGCCTTTATAGTTGTGCATAATGGATTTTCTTATCCAGTTAACAAGAGAACCGCATGAATAATTTACCATATAAGTGCAGTACATACCATCAATGGCATATGGTACTAAGGGATAACCCATTTCGCCCATTTTAACGTCAGTAGGCTTTTTATCAAAAAGAGTTGTAATGCACTCAACCGTGCCTAAACCATCAACAGCATCACCTGCTGATAAAACGCCTGCGCCTAACGAGGTACATACCTGGTCATGGGCACCAAGCACGAGTTTACAATCATTGGTTATATTAAGTTCCTTTTTGATTTCAGGAAGAATATCACCAACAATAGTACCTGCAAGGGCAGGGGTTGAGAACATTTCAATATCAACACCCGCTTTATCAAGAAGTTCTTTTGAAAACACCTTTTTCTCAACGTCAAAAACGCCTGAACGTGATGCAAGTGAATAGTCAATAACTGCTTTACCCGTTAAAACGTAGCCTAAATAATCGCAGATAAGCATAATCTTCTTTGCTTTGTTAAAGACGTCAGTATTGTTTTTTATCCACAAAAGTTTATAGATTGAATATAAGCTCTGTGGCATACTACCTGATATTTCAAAGATTTTTTCACTGCCAACAAGTGCTTTAAAATCGTCAGCTTCCTTTTTGCCGCGAGGATCGGTATATATCATAGGCAAGAAAAGGATATTATCAAATTCATCAAGCAATACAAAGGATTCGCCTATTGTTGAAATTGCTATTGAATCAACAGTAAATTCCTTTGTTACTTCCTTGATAAGTTCTTTAAAATTCTCAACGATTTTTTCAATATCAACGTACGATTCGCCATCAATGCGTTTAAG
>JAZOMK010000095.1:0-1872 GCA_045653985.1 Clostridia bacterium
TACAACGGTTAAAATTGCAACAGCAGGCAGAATTTGCGTAATTACTGATGCACCTTGTCCAGATAGAGACGTTGTTAATTACTCGCACATCGTTGAAGGCTTGTGGTATCCCGGCTCTGCAACAAAAGCAGCGGCATCATCTTTTAGATGGTATCGTGATACCTTTGGCAGTAATTATAATGAGCTTTGTGAAAAAGCCCAAAATATCCCGGTAGGTTCAGAAGGCCTTGTTTATCATCCTTATATAAACGGCGAATTAACGCCTTATGCTGATCCTGACCTTTGCGGTAGCTTTATTGGTATAAGGGCAACCCATACTAAAGCACATTTTACAAGAAGCGTTCTTGAAGGTGTTGCATATTCATTGTTACACTCAAAAAATAAGCTTAATGAGTTAGGCGTAATGAGTGCTAAAAAAGCAACCTTGATAGGCGGCGGTGCCAAAAGCCAGCTTTGGCAGCAAATAGTTGCTGATTGTCTCGGAATTGAACTTAACATAACGGTAAGCAGCGATTCATCGCTTGGCTCTGCAATGCTTGCGGGTGTTGCAATGGGCGCGTTTAAAGATGCTAAAGATGCAGTTGAAAAGTGCATAAAAGTAAAATCAACAGTAATTCCCAATAAGGAAAATCACGAAAAATATCAGACTCTTTTTAAAGAGTATGTGCGCGTTCATGATGCACTTGCGCCTATTTATAAGGAGCGCAATCAATGAGAATAATTGTATGCGTTAAGCAAAAAGCAGATGGTGAACTTAATCCCTTTGATGCTTGCGCTTATGAGGCGGCACTTCAGGTTAGCGGGGCAGAGGTTATATTGCTTTCTATGGCGCCTGAGAAAAGTAAAGAAATGCTTTCTAATTTAACACGCCTCGGTGCTAAGGAAGCCTATCTTCTTTGCGATAAGGCTTTTGCTGGCGCTGATACGCTGGCAACGTCTTATGTGCTTGCTCTTGCAATAAATAAAATTGGTGCTGATTTTGTTTTTTGCGGAAGGCAAACTGTTGATGGTGATACCGGTCAGGTTGGCCCGGGTGTGTCAGAATTTTTAAAGTATAATCTTATTACAAATGTCCTTGAAATAAAAAATATAAGCGATGAAATAACTTGTACAAACCGCGCAGGTGATTGCGTTACCCAAAAAGCACCTTGTTTAATTACTGTTGAACGCATAAATGATTTGCGCAAGCCAAGTATACGCTCTAAAAAAGGCGAAGTTTACGTGTTATCGGCTGAAGATATAAACGCAGATGTTTCTCGTTGCGGAATGATTGGTTCACCAACTCAGGTTATAAAATCATTTGAAAATAATTCTGATAAACGTAAGTGTACCTTTGTTGATAAAAGCGAACTTCTTTCGCTTATTGAAAAAGGCATAAAAACAGATAAACGTACTGAAGAAGCTATAAAAAGTGAAGTATCATTAAAAAATCTCTGGATTATTGGCGATAAGCCGTTACAATATGCTAAAACAGTTTCTGATGATATAAAAATTATTGAAAAATTACCGGCAGAAGAAATTGTAAAGCTTATAGAAAAAGAAAAGCCATCAGCGATTTTGTGGGATAGCACTCCCTGGAGTAAGGAAACTTCTGCACGTGTTGCTGTAATGCTTCAAACAGGACTTTGTGCTGATTGCACAAAGCTTGAAACAGATGGTGAAAACTTGTTTATGTATCGTCCTGCTTTTTCGGGTAATATTATTGCAAAAATTAAATGCAAAACCTTACCGCAGATGGCAACGGTGCGTACCGGCGAAGATAATCAGAAAAACGTTATGATAGCTGTAGGCAAAGGTGCTAAAGACGTTGTTGATAAAATTTATGCTTTTGCTGAAAATAATGGTGCTGAAGTTGTTGCATCTCGAGGGGCG
>JAZOMK010000096.1:0-3148 GCA_045653985.1 Clostridia bacterium
GTTACTTGCAACAGAGGATATCAGATTTTATGAACATAACGGTGTTGATGTAAAGCGGATATTTGGCGCATTATTTAGCGATATTGCATCAGGTAGTTTAAAAGAAGGTGCAAGTACAATTACACAACAACTGATAAAAAATTCTCATTTAAGTAATGAAAAAACATTTGCAAGGAAATTTAACGAAATTATTTTAGCTTTACAACTTGAAAATCAATATGAAAAAGATGAAATTCTTGAACTGTATTTTAATTACGTGTACTTTGGGCGGGGTGCTTACGGAATTCAGGCAGCATCTCAGATGTATTTTGGTATAGATGTAAGTGAACTTTCCATTTCGCAGGGGGCAACGCTTGTTGGCATATTAAAAGCACCTTCAAAATTTGCACCGCATATAAATATGGAAAAAGCGATAGAACGGAGAAATACCGTTCTTTCACAAATGAAAAAATATAATTTTATAAATGAAGAACAGTACCAAAAAACTGTTAGTGAAGATATAAATATTATTGAAAAAATTTCCTTTCCTGATTACGGATATTATACCGATTATGTGCTGACAGAAAGTGCTGATATTTTAAATATTTCCGTTGATGAACTTCTTAATGGTGGCTATAACGTTTATACTTCATTGGATTCATCTTTACAAGAGGAT
Organism: Clostridia bacterium; assembly: GCA_045653985.1. Taxonomy (GTDB): domain Bacteria; phylum Bacillota; class Clostridia; order Christensenellales; family QALW01; genus UMGS1322. Next base: position 656 of record JAZOMK010000096.1, read on the forward strand.
GTTCAGCAGATATTTAGTGATGATGATAATTTCCATGATGATTTAGTTCAGGGGGCGGCAGTTATTATTGATAACAGTAATGGCGAAATATCTGCAATGGTTGGTGGGCGAGAGCATAACGGTATGCGAATATTTAATAGGGTAACGGCAAAACGGCAACCCGGCTCAACAATAAAACCAATATTGGTTTATGGACCTGCTTTTGAGAATAAAAGTATTACGCCTTCGACAATTATTCAGGATTACAGAAAAGACTTTTCGGGATATGCACCTACAAATTATAAAGATGTTTATTATGGCAATGTAACGGTGCGCAACGCGTTGGAGTTATCTTTAAACGTTCCTGCTGTAGAAATTTTAGAAAAAAACGGGATAGAATATTCAAAAAAATTTGCTGAAAAAGCTGGCATAAATTTTGATGAAAGTGATAATAATCTGGCGATTGCTTTAGGCGGTATGAAATATGGTGTTTCTCCCCTTGAAATTGCAGGTGCGTACTCTGCTATTGCACGTTCAGGAGAATTTATTAAGCCACATTGTGTAAGAAAAATTACAGATAGTAATGGAAAAATAATATACGAATTTGAACAAAAAAAGGAAAGGATTTTTTCGAAAAAAACATCATTTCTTTTAACAGATATTTTGCTTGGTGTGTCAAAACAAGAAAGCAATGGGCATAATGAGTTTTCAGGAAAAATTGCTACCAAAACGGGGACGGTAGGGTACAATAATTCAGGACATTCCGATGCTTGGTCTGCAAGTTATGTTGCTACGCACAGTGTTGTTGTTTGGATGGGTTACGATAAAACAAATGAACAACAATATTTGCCATACGATGCAACCGGAAGTTCATATCCTTCAAAAATTTCAGCGCAGATTTTTGAAAAAATTTTTGACAAATATGGATACGTTGATTTTACAATTCCGGATGGAATAATATCTTTAAATATTGATAACTTTTCGTTAAAAAGCGGAGAAGGAACGTATCTTGCTACTGAAATTCAAACAGATATAATCAACGAATTTTTTGATATTGAAAATGCGCCCACAGAGATAAATTCATATTGGTTAAAACCTGAACTTCCGCAAAATATTTTAGTGCGATTAAATGAACATCGTCAGGCAGAAATATCTTTTAATGCCTTGAATAATTATACGCAATATATAATAATTAAGAAAAATGTTTTTGGCGAAAAAGTAATAGGAAAACTTAGCGGAAACAAAAATCAAAAACTATTTTTTGTTGATAATGAATATTTTTTAGGAGATAGTTATATAATTCAAACGGTTCATTTAAAAATTTTAGTGAATAAATTGCCATATTTGGGTGAAAAAAGTCAAGAATACACTTTAATTTGATTTTTTTACTTCCAAAATTTTTCATTGTGTGGTAAAATAATATCGGTGATTATTATGAAAACTGCAATATATGATAAGTTTGGTAAAAAAATAGCGGGCGACGTATCGTTAAGTGATGCCTTATTTCCGCAAATTTTAAAAAATGAATTTCCTTTTATCGAGAATGGCAAACTTTATACGCTTCTTTCTGACGGTAACATTTCAGTTGTTTGCGCTGATGAGAAAATTCTTGAAAGTTTTTTTGAGAAAAAGGATTCAAAACGTCTTACGAAAAATGAGTTTGTTAAAAATTTATTGCTTGGTATTGAGAATTCGGATGTATTAAGTTTATGTTCACGTTACGGCATTGTTTTTGATGATGCACGCAGGGTTTTTGTTGCTGAAGTAAGTGCGGACGTTTCTGAATATGTATTACCTCTTGAAGAACTTTTTGAAGAGGAAGACATTATCGTTGTTGGTCTTGATTCACGTCGTATTGCCGTTATCTGCGCTGAGGATGATAATGATACTGACGAGATGGCGGATGCTATAAGTGCAACGTTCCAGGAATTAAACGCAGAATGTTACATTGGTGTAAGCTGTATTGCTGATAATGTTTCTTTGTTATCAGGTGCATTTGAACAGGCCATTTGCGCCATCCGTCTTGGTAAGAAGATTTCATATAATGGTGGCGTATGGTTTTATTCTGATATTTTGCCTGAGCTTATCATTTCGCAATTGCCCAAAGATGCGCTTGAAGATTTAAAAAATAAAGCTTACGAAGTTAAACGTAGCCTTGATAATGAAAACGTTGAAATTGCGATGGAATTTTTCAAGCATAATCTGAATATAAGTGAAACTGCTGAGTGCTGTTTCCTTCACAGAAATACGCTTATCAATAGGCTTAATAAAATACAAAAGGATACCGGCTTTAATTTGAGAAATTTTCATGAAGCCGTTGCGTTGAGGTTATATATTGCGGCAAATAAGGTGTTCAAGTAATGGGTAGAAAACAAGGGGTATCGTGGTTATCAATTCTGCTGATTGTTGTTATAAGCTTTTCAGCAGGTGCGGGGGCTACGCTGGCAATAAGTGCTTGGCTTAATAAAGATGGCTTAACAAACGATCAAATTGCGCTATTAAATTCTGCTAATA
>JAZOMK010000097.1:0-2208 GCA_045653985.1 Clostridia bacterium
CTTCATTGCCGTAACCCTCGGTATAATCAATTACTTTAAAATCCTCAGGCATTTCGCCAATTTCAGGAAGTTTTAAGGTAACACTACCCATCATTGCCGATTTATGGGCATAAATTCCCGTTATGGTGTAGTGTGCCGCCATCCAAGGTGTAACAGGTGCCATCTTGCCGTTTGTAACAGCGCGTACAAAATCATCAACAAGTAATGGGTGAGAACCGTTATGTCCCATTATATCTACTCTTTCTGAAATTTCAGGCACAAAATATTCTTTAGGCAATCTTTCAATATCGTGGCACTTTGAAAAGCCCGTCATATATTTATAATTTATTCTGCCTTCGCCATTTTTAATATTTTCTTTTTCGTTTTCGTAATTGAAGGTGTTAATTTCGCTGCTTACGTCCTCAGATGTAAATTCATGATTATTATAAGCATCATTACGTGAGAAAAGATGCTGATTTCCGCTACCTTCATAAGCACCTGTATCACCGTAAATACCTGTTATATATGAGGTGGGGCGCACGTTACCGCAACGGCGGAACTCGTTTATTCTTGCAATACCGCCCTTTTTCATATGCAAAATTGCCGTTTCGTTTGAATATGGGTTGTCCCAATCATTATTGCCTTTGCCGTAAATGCCATCGCCTTGAGTATCAACGTAACCAAAACAAGTAACGTCAACGGGATAATCATCAATGGCAGAAAAAAGCATTGACATTGAGTGCGTTGAATAGTACATTGGCGGTATACCTGCAACACGCTTCCATTCGTTACCGTTACTTTCAAAAGCGCGGAACATATCAGCAATATCGTGGTAATATTGCGATTCGCCATAAACAAATTTGCCGAAACGCCCTTTTTTATATTGCTCTCTGCACCATACAGCACAGGGGAAGTAATAGCAGGTTTCAGCCATCATATATGTAAGATGTGTTTCTTTTACGATATCAAGGATTTCAAAAACTTCTTCCTCGGTAATGCCCATAGGTACGGCAGAAAATACGTGCTTTCCCGCTTTTAATGCTTTAATAACCATAGGACCGTGCATATGGCGCTGGGTGAAAATGGCTACTGCAGTTAAGTCAGGCTCACTTTCAAGCATTTCGTCATATGTTGCATACATTTTAATGCCGTACTCTTCAGCAATTTTGTTGCGTCTTTCCTCAAGCATTTCAGCACCAACAACCTTAAATACGTTAGGATGTTTAAGCCATAAAGGCAAATAACTTATTGAAAATTCACCAAAGCCAACAATACCGATACTTATTTTCATAAAAAATGACACCTCATCTTGTTTTTTTCTTAATTTTAGCATTTTTTTATTATGTTGCCAATAGACAATATAACATTTTAGTTGTATAATATAACATGAAGTAAAGGGGATGAGCTAGAATGTTTAATAATGATATATATGATTCAGATATAAACGTAAACCGACTTTCATCAGTAAAAAGAGCAGGCGAAAAGGAAGTTTTTAAAACTTTTGAGTGTAAAAAAGGTATGCGTATGTACTCCCGTTTGTTTCTTGTTACAGGCGGCGTGACTGAATTTGTATTTTTTAACGCATCGGGCGAAGAAAAACGCATTGAAGCAACAAAGGGCGATTTAGTGTACCTGCCTGATGATATTGCCTATTGTTCATCGTGGATTGATGTTAATGAAATTGACTATATTTCCATTGAATTCCAGATAAAAGATAAAGATAATAATTCCTTGCTTCTTGATGATGAAATTTTTATAATTGCAACTGATAAGTATGGCATAATAAAAAATTCTTTTGAAAAGTTCTACAGCACCTATACTTCAGGCGGCGCGGGGTATAAAATAAAATTGCGTGCAATATTTTTTGAGATTTTATCAAATATTTTAAGTGAAAATGCCAAGCAAAATGCCGATGAACATTCTGTTTATATAGGCATAAACTTCCTTGAAAATAACTTTATTTCAGATGTTACCGTTAAAGAATTAAGCAAAATGAGCAGTATGTGCCAAACGGCTTTCAGGCAAAGGTTTCATGAAATTAAAGGGATGCCGCCTATTGAATACAAAAATTATCTGCGCATAAAACACGCAGCAGAATTGCTTTTAAACGATGATTATACCGTTTCTTTGGTTGCTGAAACCGTAAATATTCCTGATATTTGCTATTTTTCAAAGCTGTTTAAAAGATATATGGGCATTTCGCCAAGAGATTATAAGTTAAAAAGGTAA